>NZ_DATMIO010000118.1:0-5936 GCF_035554235.1 Microbacterium sp.
CCTCGGCCATATCTGAAACCCTCGGCCCTATCTGAAACCCCCGGCGATATCTGAAACACAGTGGCAATACGGCCCGGACTAGGCTCTCCCCATGGGTGACTTGTTCGATGGCTACGGGTCGACACTCGCGCCGCGGAAGACCTCGGCGGGCATCCCGGCCTTCGACGAGATGTTCGGCGGACCGGAGCATCCGGGGGCCCTCGCGCAGTCGCGGGAGGCCTACCGGGAGCTCTATCAGACGCTCGCCCAGATGACGCAGGCCGAGCTGCGCGGCCGTACGGAGTCGCTCGCGAGTTCTTACCTGGCGCAGGGCGTCACGTTCGATTTCGCGGGGGAGGAACGACCCTTTCCGCTCGATGCCGTGCCCCGTGTGATCGCATACGAGGAGTGGTCGCGCATCGAGTCCGGAGTCAAGCAGCGCGTGCGTGCCCTGGAGGCCTTCCTCGACGACGCGTACGGCCGCCAGTACTGCGTGCGCGACGGCGTGCTGCCCGCGAACCTGATCGCCTCGTCGCAGTACTTCTACCGCCAGGCAGCCGGCATCCACGGCGCAAACGGTGTGCGCATCCATGTGTCGGGAATCGACCTCATCCGCGACGAGCACGGCGAGATGCGGGTGCTCGAAGACAACGTGCGGGTGCCGAGCGGCGTGAGCTACGTCATCTCGAACCGCCGGGTCATGGCGCAGACGCTCCCCGAGCTCTTCGTCTCGATGCGCGTGCGGCCCGTCGGGGACTACCCGAACAAGCTGCTCGCGGCGCTGCGTGCGTCCGCCCCGCCCGGAGTCGAGGAGCCGAACGTGGTCGTGCTGACGCCCGGCGTCTACAACTCGGCGTATTTCGAGCACACGCTGCTGGCGCGCCTGATGGGCGTCGAGCTCGTCGAGGGCCGCGACCTGCTGTGCGCGGGCGGCAAGGTCTTCATGCGCACGACCCGCGGACCCAGGCGGGTCGATGTCATCTACCGCCGCGTCGACGACGAGTTCCTCGACCCGCTGCAGTTCCGTGCCGACTCGATGCTGGGCGCCCCGGGTCTCATGCTCGCGGCACGCCTCGGCAATGTCACGATCGCGAACGCGGTCGGCAACGGCGTCGCCGACGACAAGCTGCTCTATACGTACGTGCCCGACCTCATCCGGTACTACCTGTCGGAGGAGCCGATCCTCAAGAACGTCGACACGTGGCGGCTCGAGGATCCGGGCGCCCTCGAGGAGGTGCTCGACCGCCTCGCCGAACTCGTGGTCAAGCCGGTCGACGGCTCGGGGGGCAAGGGACTCGTGGTGGGTCCGGATGCCTCGCCCGCCGAACTGGACAAGCTGCGCACGCGCCTCAAGGCGGATCCGCGCGGATGGATCGCCCAGCCGGTGGTCATGCTCTCCACGATCCCGACGCTCGTCGAAGACGGGATGCGGCCGCGCCACGCGGACCTGCGCCCGTTCGCGGTCAACAACGGCGACGACATCTGGGTGCTCCCCGGCGGCCTCACCCGCGTCGCGCTGCCCGAGGGGCAGCTCGTCGTGAACTCCAGCCAGGGCGGCGGGTCGAAGGACACCTGGATCGTGGGCGGGTCGGCCCCGGGTCACGTCGAATACGGCCAGGGCGGCGGTCTCGCGGGGCTCGTGGCCGATCAGGCCGCCACGGTCACCGCCGCCATCCCGATCATCTACGACGGGCAGCCCGCGGTCTCGCACTCGCCCCAGGATCGCCCGCGTTCGCGCGTCGAGCAGCAAGAGCAGCAGCAGCAGGGTCTCGAGGACGGCTCATGCTGAGCCGCATCGCCGCCCTTCGATACGCGCGCTTCGCGCGCTACTCAGGAACCAGGAAGGACGGCTCATGCTGAGCCGCATCGCCGAGAGCTTGTTCTGGATCGGCCGCTACATCGAGCGCAGCGACGGAACGGCGCGCATCCTCGATGTGCATCTGCAGCTGCTGCTCGAGGATCCCTGGATCGACGAGGACACCGCATGCCGTTCGCTGCTGCTCGTCATGGGCTCGACGCCGGCCGAGGTCGACTCCGTCGTGCGCCGAGAGGACGTGCTCGCACGCCTCGCCGTCGACCGGATGAACTCCGCGAGCATCTCGTACTCCCTCACCGCCGCACGCGAGAACGCCCGCCGCGCGCGAGAGATCGTCTCCAGCGAGCTCTGGGAGTGTCTCAACACGACCAGTGCGCGGATGCCGCGGCGCCTGCAGACCGAGAAGGTGCACGAGTTCTTCCAGTGGGTGCGCGAGCGCGCCGCCCTCGCCGTCGGCATCGTGGACTCCTCGACGAGCCGCGACGAGGCCTGGCAGTTCTTCACCCTCGGCCGAAGCATCGAGCGCGCCGACATGACCGCGCGGATGCTGGCGACCAGGTCGCTGACGGAGGCATCCGGTCCGTCGTGGACCACGATCCTGCGCTCGTGCGGTGCATACGAGGCGTACCTCCGCACCTACCGCGGAATGCCGAGCGCACGCAACGCCGCAGAGTTCCTGCTGCTGGATCGGTTGTTCCCGCGCTCGATCATCTACTCGATCTCGCGCGCCGAGGACTGCATGAGCGCGATCGACCCCGGACAGGACCGCGTCGGTCACTCCAACCAGGTGCTGCGCGCGCTCGGCCGCATCCGGAACGACCTCGAGTACCGCCCGATCAGCGAGATCCTGAGCGAGCTGCCGCACCACATGGACCAGGTGCAGAAGGTGACGCGCGAGGCATCCGAGGCGATCCGCCACCGCTTCTTCCCGACGCAGGCCGAGCCGAGCTGGATCGGAGAGATCTCATGAAAAGACTCCGCATCGAGCACGCCACCGGCTTCCGCTACCTCGGCGACGTGACCGCCTCGTACAATGAGGCGCGGATGCTCCCGGGCACGACCGACAGCCAGTTCGTGCTGAGCTCGTCGCTCGATATCCACCCCTCGACATCCGTCAACGCGTACGTCGACTACTTCGGAACGCGGGTCAGCTCTTTCGACGTGCTGCAGCCGCACACCGAGCTCAACATCACGGCGCGGAGCCTCGTCGAGGTGCGCCCGCGGCCGATCGAGCACGCCGACATCTCGTGGGACCGCCTCGCGACCGAGGCCTCTCGCACGATCGAGACGGTCGAGCAGCTGGTGCAGACGCCGCGCACCCTCCCGCATCCGGAGGTCGTCGAGCTGGCGAAGACGATCGCGAGTCGCCACGATCACCCGAGCCGCGCCGCGCACGACATCTCCACGACGATCGGGGATGCCGTCGAGTACGTGCACGGATTCACGGGCGTGCACTCGACGGCGCACGAGGCGTGGGATGCGCGAAAGGGCGTCTGCCAGGACATCGCCCACATCACGCTCGGCGCGCTGCGCTCGGTCGGCATCCCGGCGCGGTACGTGTCGGGCTACCTGCACCCGCGGGCGAGCGCCGGTGTCGGCGAAGCGGTGACGGGCGAGTCGCACGCGTGGGTCGAGTGGTTCTCGGGGGACTGGTGGGGCTTCGATCCCACCAACAACGCCGAGATCGGCGACCGCCACGTGCTGGTGGGCCGCGGCCGCGACTACAACGATGTTCCGCCGCTGCGCGGCGTGTACGCGGGACCGTTCAAGAGCGAGCTCTTCGTGAAGGTCACGATCACACGCGAAGCGTGAGATCGTGGTTCTCTGACCCGACCGCTCAGGCCGGCGGGGCGTCGGGGTCGAGGGTTTTCAGCACGTCGTCCTCGACGGCGTTGTCGGATTCGAGCTGATCCTCGGTCCCCTCGTCACCGCCCAGAGGGGAGCCGCCTTCTTCGGGGGGTCGTTCGTCGCGCCGGTCGTCCATGGCACGACCCTAGATCCGACGGCTCGTGCGCGACAGGGGTTGCGCGCAGGGCATCTCCCGCCCTCGCGACGCGCGATCACCCCTTCGCGTACTCCTCGCGGTAGGGGCGGAAGAACTCGCGCAGCTCCCCGACATAGAGTTCCGGCTGCTCGACGGGCGCGAAGTGCCCGCCGCGTGGGGGTTCTGTGGCGCGCACGACGTTCGCGGTGCGTTCGAGCCATGCCCGGGGCGGGCGCACCATGTCACCGGGAAAGATCGAGAACCCGGACGGCACCTCGACCCGCCGGGACAGCTGCTCGGGAGAGATAGAGGCGTTCGCGTTGTACATCCGCATGGACGAGCCGATGGATCCGGTCACCCAGTACTGCGTGACGAGCGTGAGGATCTCGTCTTTTGTGAAGCACCGCTCGAGGTCGCCGTCGCAGTCGCTCCAGCCGCGGAGCTTCTCGGTGATCCATGCGGCGAGACCGACCGGCGAGTCGGTGAGCGCGAAAGCCGCGGTCTGGGGCTTCGTGCGGTGCATCGCCGCATACGCGCCCTCCGTGGCGCCCCAGTTCGCCGTCCCGTCGAGCCAGGCGCGCTCCTCCGGCGCGAGGGTCGACCGGTCTCCGGCGAAGAAGGGCAGACCGGCATCCATGCGGTGCACGGCGATCACCCGCTCGGGGTAATCGAGCGCGAGATACCTGCTCACGCCGCTGCCGATGTCGCCGCCGGCGGTGGCGAAGCGGTCGTACCCGAGGGCGCTCATGAGCTCCGACCAGCGGGACGCGACCTCGATCGAGGTGAGCGGTGCCTCGAGAGGGTGCTCGGAGTATCCGAAGCCGGGCATGTCGGGCACGATCACATCGAACGCGTCGGCGGGATCGCCGCCGTGCGCGCCGGGGTCGGTGAGCAGCGGGATGACCTTGAGGTAACGCCAGAACGAGTCCGGCCAGCCGTGGTTCAGCAGCAGGGGAAGGGATGCTCGCGTCGGGTCGGCGGCGCGGACGTGCACGAAGTGGATGCCGAGTCCGCCGAGCATCAGCCGGAAGTGCGGGAGGCGCCCGATCTCGGCTTCCCGGGCGAACCAGTCGAACCCGTCGGCCCAGTAGGCGACCAGCTGCCGGAGATAGTGGATGTCGGTGCCGAGCGACCATCCCGCGCGGTCGGGGGCATCCGGCCACCGGGTGGCTCGGACGCGGCGGCGCAGGTCGTCGATCAGCTCGGGATCGGCGAGCGGGAAGTATTGCTCGGGGTTCTGACGTTGTCCCGTCATGTGATCAGGGTACTCAGCGGGTCGGACGACACCTCAGTGCGGACGCCTGCCCGACTTGTCCGCCGCTCCCACGACGAGGAGAATCCCGACGTATGACAAGCCTGACGATCATCGAGCGATCACCCGACCCCGAGCAGGTCGACGCTCAGTCGCGCACTCGGCGATCGATCGCCGACCGCATCCGCTCGATGGGGACCAACAGGATCGGTGCGCTGCTCCTGCTGCTGGCGACCGTCGCCGCGATCGTGTGGGCGAACGCGTCGGTGGGATCGTACGAAGCGTTCTGGGAGACACACCTCACGGTCGGCGTCGGCGACCTCCGGCTCGATTTCACCCTGCATGCGCTCGTGAACGACGCGCTGATGGCGATCTTCTTCTTCACGGTCGGGCTCGAGGTGCGCCGCGAGTTCGCGATCGGGGAGCTGACGAGCTGGTCTCGCGCCATGGTGCCGGTGGCCGCCGCCCTCGCCGGCCTCGCGCTGCCCGCCATCCTGTTCGTGCTCATCGCGGCCGGCTCCGGCGCCGAGTACGCCTGGGGCATCGTCATCTCCACCGACACGGCGTTCCTGGTCGGCGCCCTCGCCCTGATCGGCCCGCGCGTGCCGGGACGGCTCCGGGTCTTCCTGCTCGCGCTGGCCGTCGTCGACGACATCGGCGCCCTCAGCATCATCGCATTCGTATACACGGAGAACTTCAATCCGCTGCCGCTCGTGATCGCCGCGGTGGGTCTTGCGGGCGTGTACTTCACGCGCTATCTGCGCGGCGGCCGTGGTCCCGTGTACGCGACCCTCGCGATCATCGTGTGGCTGGCGTTCCTCGCCTCGGGCATGCATCCCACGCTGGCGGGCGTCGCGATCGCGCTTCTGGTGCCGGTCTATCGGCCCGACCGGCGAGACGTCGAG
>NZ_DATMIO010000119.1:0-8255 GCF_035554235.1 Microbacterium sp.
CGCCGCGATCTCCTGGCGGATGGCGATCATCGCCTCGCAGAAGCGGTCGAGCTCGGCCCGGCCTTCGCTCTCGGTGGGCTCGATCATCATGGTCTCAGGCACCGGCCAGGACATGGTGGGGGCGTGGAAGCCGTAGTCGACGAGGCGCTTGGCGACGTCATCCACGGTGATCCCGGTCTGTTCCCGCAGCGGACGCAGGTCGAGGATGCACTCGTGCGCGACGAGTCCGTCCTCGCCCGTGTAGAGCACCGGGTAGTGCTCGCGCAGGCGCGCCGCGACGTAGTTCGCCGCGAGCACCGCGGCGCCCGTGGCCTCCCGCAGCCCCTCCGCTCCCATCATGCGCATGTAGGCCCACGAGATGGGCAGGATGCCGGCGGAGCCGAAGGGCGCCGCAGACACCGCACCGCCGTCGTGTGTGAAGGTTCCGTGGTCCACGCGCTGCGCGAACGGATGCCCCGGCAGGAATGGTGCGAGGTGGGCCTTCGCCGCCACGGGCCCGACGCCGGGCCCGCCGCCGCCGTGCGGGATCGCGAACGTCTTGTGCAGGTTGAGGTGCGACACATCGCCGCCGAGGTCGCCGAACCGCGCGAACCCGAGCAGGGCGTTGAGGTTCGCGCCGTCGACGTAGACCTGGCCGCCCGCGTCGTGCACGGCCTGGGTGATCTCGAGCACGTCGTGCTCGTACACCCCGTGCGTCGACGGGTACGTGATCATCAGCGCGGCCAGCTCCACCGCATGTGCCGCGATCTTGGTCCGCAGGTCGTCGAGGTCGACGTTGCCCGCGTCGTCGCACGCGACGACGACGACCTTCATCCCCGCGAGCACCGCGGACGCGGCGTTCGTGCCATGGGCGGATGACGGAATGAGACACACGGTGCGCGCGGTGTCGCCGTTGGCGAGGTGCCACCCGCGGATCGCGAGGAGCCCGGCGAGCTCACCCTGCGACCCGGCGTTGGGCTGCAGCGAGACGGAGTCGTAGCCGGTGACCTCCGCGAGCCACGCCTCGAGCTGCTCGATCATCGCGAGGTAGCCGCGCACGTCGGCCTCGGGCGCGAACGGGTGCACCCGCGAGAACTCCGGCCACGACACGGCCGCCATCTCGGTCGCCGCGTTGAGCTTCATCGTGCACGAGCCGAGCGGGATCATCCCCCGGTCGAGCGCGTAGTCCCGGTCGGCGAGGGTCTTCAGGTACCGCATCATCGCGGTCTCGCTGCGATGCGTGTTGAAGACCGGGTGCGTGAGGTATTCGTCTTCGCGCATGAGGGCCGCGGGGACTCCCGCGAGCGCCTCGAAAGACGCGTAGGGCACCGTTCGATCGCCGTGCTCGTCGGCCGTCGGCAGCCCGAATGCCCATGCGATCGCAGCGAGGTCATCGGCGGTGGTGGTCTCATCGACCGACACCCCGACGCTCGCGTCATCCGCCCGGTAGAGCTGGTAGCCGCGCGAGCGCGCCCGCTCGATCACGCGTTCGGAGGGACCCGGGGTCACGACGCGGAGCGTGTCGAAGAACGAGTCCGAGGCGAGCGAGAGCCCGTGTGAGCGGAGGCGGTCGGCGAGAGCCTCCGCCTTGCGGGAGACGTCGGTCGCGATCGCGCGCAGCCCGGCCGGCCCGTGGTAGACCGCATACATCGCGGCCATCACGGCCAGGAGCACCTGCGCGGTGCAGATGTTCGACGTCGCCTTCTCGCGGCGGATGTGCTGCTCGCGGGTCTGCAGCGAAAGCCGGTAGGCGGGGTGGCCGTCGGCGTCCTGAGACACGCCGACGAGGCGACCGGGGAGCTGCCGCTCGAGCCCCTGACGCACGGCCATGTAGCCCGCGTGGGGGCCGCCGAAACCGAGCGGCACGCCGAAGCGCTGCGTCGTGCCGACGGCGACGTCGGCCCCGAGCGAGCCGGGAGAGGCGAGCAGAGCGAGCGCGAGCAGGTCGGCGGCGACGACCGCTAGGCCGCCCGCCGTGTGGGTCGCATCGATCACGCCCGAGGGATCCCAGACCCGCCCGCTCGCGCCGGGGTACTGCAGGAACGCACCGAATGGTTCGACAGGCTCACCAACCGGAGACAACAGGGTTCCGCCGTTCGCGAAGTCGACCTCGACGAGCTCGATTCCCACCGCCTCCGCACGCGAGCGCAGGAGCGCCTTCGTCTGCGGCAGCGCATCGGCATCCACCGCGAAGACGTTCGAGGAGGACTTCGACGCGCGCCGGGCGACCAGCATCCCCTCGACGACCGCCGTGGACTCGTCGAGCATCGACGCGTTCGCCGTCGCCAGCCCGGTCAGGTCGGTGACCATCGTCTGGAAGTTGATGAGCGCCTCGAGCCGGCCCTGCGAGATCTCGGGCTGATAGGGCGTGTACGCCGTGTACCACGACGGGTTCTCGAGCACGTTCCGCGCGATGACCGATGGCGTGAAGGTGTCGTAGTAGCCGAGGCCGATCATGGGGCGCGCGGTGCGGTTCTGCGATGCGAGCACCCGCAGCTCCGCGAGCGCCTCCGCCTCGGTCGCCGCGACGGGGATGTCGGTGGTCGTGCGCGGCTGCACGTGAATGGATGCCGGCACCGCCGCCTCGACGAGGGATTCGACGCTGTCGTAGCCGAGCGCGTCGAGCATGATGCGCTGCGCCGCGGCATCGGTCCCGATGTGTCGTGCCGCGAACTCGCCCGTCATTCGGCGCCGCCGGTGAGCGCGACGTAGCCCTCGCGGTCGAGCAGCTCGGCCGCGGACGACGCATCGATGCGGATCTTGACGAGCCAGCCAGCGCCGTAGGGGTCGGCGTTGACCAGCGACGGATCGTCGACCACGGCGTCGTTCGCCGCGACGACCTCGCCGGTCAGCGGGGCGTAGAGCTCGCCGACAGACTTCGTCGATTCGATCTCGCCGACGACCTGGCCGGCGCTCACGCCGGAGCCGGCGGCGGGCAGCTCGACGAACACGATATCGCCGAGCTTGTCGGCGGCGAAGTCCGTGATGCCGACGGTAGCCACGGTTCCTTCCTCGCCGATCGGGCCGTCGAGCGAGATCCACTCGTGCTCGGCCGTGTACTTGAGGGCGCTGAGATCGGTCATTTGTTCCTCCGGTAGAAGGGCAGGGCGGTGACGGTGGCGGGGATGCGTGTTCCGCGCACGTCGATGGTCAATTCGGTGCCATCGGCGGCCGCCGATGGCGCGACGAAGGCCATCGCGATCGGATGCCGCAGGGTCGGGCTGAGGGCGCCGCTGGTGATCTCTCCCACCGGTTCCCCCCCGCTCGTGGCAGGGCCGCCCTGGTACACGGCGTAGCCGGAGCGTCCGGCGCGCTTGCCTTCGGAGATGAGGCCCACGAGCACGCGCGCGTCGCTGTCGGGCCCCCCGATCAGCGCCTGGCGGCCGACGAACTCGTTCTTGTCGAGGGCGACGACGCGGCCGAGCCCTGCCTGAGCGGGGAGGATGCCGAGCGAAAGCTCGTGGCCGTACAGCGGCATCCCCGCCTCGAGGCGGAGCGTATCGCGCGCGGCGAGTCCCGCGGGCACGAGCCCGAGCGGGGCACCCGCGGCGAGCAGGGCGTCCCACAGCGGCGCCGCCGTGGGTGCCGGGACGTACAGCTCGAAGCCGTCCTCGCCCGTATAGCCGGTCCGCGCGACGAGCAGCGGCGCGCCATCGAAGAACGCGTCGGTCGCGGCGTAGTAGGGCAGGTCGGCGAGGGGCCGCCCGAGGTCGGTGATTCCCGGCGTGGCCTCGAGCACCGAGCGGGCGATCGGGCCCTGCACGGCGATGAGCGCGTAGTCGTCGCTGACGTCCACCACCGTCGCCTCGAACCCGGAGGCGCGCTCGGCGAGCGCCGCGGCGACCGGGGCGCGGTTGCCCGCGTTGGCGACGACGAAGAAGCGGTGGTCGGCGAGCCGGTACACGACGAGGTCGTCGATGATGCCGCCCGAGCGCTCGAGCAGGAGGCTGTACTTCGCCTTCCAGACGGGAATGGACGACAGGCGCCCGGCGAGCGCGTAGTCGAGCAGGATGCCGGCCTCGTGCCCCTCGACGAGGAACTCCGCCATGTGGGAGATGTCGAAGAGGCCTGCGGCCTCGCGGACGGCGTGGTGCTCGGCGAGCTCAGACGTGTAGCGCACGGGCATGAGCCATCCGCCGAAGTCGGTGAAGGAGGCGCCGAGCGCCTCGTGCGCAGCACGCAGCGGTGTCTCGTGCGCAGCACGCAGCGGTGTCTCTCGTGCGGGGAGTGCGGGGTCTGACATGAGTTCTCCGGTGATCGTCCGGGCAGGCGTCAGGTGACGCCGGCGAACTCCCCCTCTGTCATGGGCCTGAGAGTTTCGCCGCGAGGCATCCATTTCAGTGATCGGATGCTGCGGCTTTCACCTTCGGCGGATTTCTTGAACGGATGCGAGAAAACTGCGGGGAGACCCGTGGAGGTCGACTCGCCGGGTCTCGATACGCTCGCCTTCGGCGTGCTACTCGACCCGATTTCTTGCTTCGCTCGAAATCGCTTTTCAGAGTGGCCGGACCCGCGCGGTACACGGACCTGAGAGATTGGCGGGGAGGCTTGCTCCTTCGGTGCCCCGGGTGTGGTGCGTTCCGGGGCTCTCCCGCGAGGGTCATGCGGCCTGTCTTCAGTTGCGAGCCCAGCATATCCGCCGCGGGGGCGACTGCGCGCAGGTCACGCGGTACAGGTGCCCGAGGCGACCGTCGCGTCGAGGTCGGTCGCCTGTGAGAGCACCGGAGTGAGCTCCGTCATGGTCATGGCATAGCCCACGTTGTCGTCGTTGTCCGCGCGCGCGAACACGAGGCCGGTGACCGCCCCGGTGGTGGTCAGGAGCGGGCCGCCGGAGTTGCCGGGGCGCACGTGAGCGGCGAGCGCGTAGACGTCGCGCGACGACGACGACGAGTCGTAGATGTCGGGCACCTGCGCCGGGGCGACCGAGAGCACTTGAGCGGTCGACGCGGTGAACGGCCCGCCGTACGGATAGCCCTGCACAACGGCGGCGGACCCGACACCCAGGGTGGGCGCGACCGTCAGGGGCGCGCCGTCGAGGTCATCGACGGCGATCAGGGCGATATCGTCCACGGGATCGAAGTACACGACACGACCTTCGCGGGCCGCGCGCCCCGGGAGCTCGACGACGGGCCGGTCGACGCCGGCGACGACATGCGCATTCGTCATGACGCGGTCGGGGGCGACGACGAAGCCAGACCCGGACGCGCTGATTCCGCACGCGTAGGCGACCCCCGAGACGCGCGCGACCGACTGCGCGGCCGTCGTGAGGGCGGGGTCATCGAGTGCGACCTCCGGGCTGGTCGGCTGCATCTGCGGCGCCAAGAGCTCGCCGAGGCGCGGCATGCCCTCGGCGAGCGCGACGCCGCGCAGCTCGGCGAGTGTCGCCGCGATCGGCCGTGGCGTCAGGTCGGCGATCGCGGTGAGCACCCTCGATGACGAGACCGTCGCGGCGACGCCCGGCATCCCCGTCGCGGCGATGCTCTGCCCCGCCAGCGAGACCGCGAGCGCGGCCACGACGAGGGTCAGCGCCCCGCCGAGGATGCGCTCGAACACACGAAGCTTCGTCCGGTCGACACCGCGCCGCAGCGCCATCCCGATCATCGAGCCGACGACGGCGCCGAGCACGAGGATTCCCACGCCGACCGCCAGCACGACCGGTCCGCGCCACGCGGCGCCCGGGATCGCGGCGTTGACGAGCGGGACGACCCAATAGGCCGCTACGCCCCCGAGCGCGAGACCGATGAGCGTCCCGACGCTGGCCAGGAGCCCCCGTTGGATGCCGACGATGACCGCGACGACGAGAATCGCGATGATCACGAAGTCGATGGCGCTCACCCCTGCTCCCCTCTGCGGACGCCAGCGAGCCTAGGGCCTGCACCTGGGAGGTCTCCGGAATCCACGACACGTATTTGCACTTCATGTCATGGTGACTATAAGATGATCTCGAGAGTTAGGGTCACCATGACACAAAGCGGCATTCTCGACACCGAGCAGGCACCGGATCTCGAGCGGGCACGCCCGGCGGACGACGTCACGCGCGTCGCTGTCTCGACCGTCATCTTCAGCCTCCGGCCCTGCGCCGACGGCGCCGCGGTGGTGCTTCCCCTCGTGCGCCGCACGCGCGACCCGTTCCAGGGCCTCTGGGCGCTTCCCGGCGGCTGGCTCGATGCGGCGGAGGGGCTGGATGCCGCGGCATCCCGCACGCTCGAAGAGACGACCGCCCTCTCCCCCAGCTACCTGGAGCAGCTCTACGCATTCGGTGACGTCGACCGCTCGCCCACCCGCGTCGTGTCGATCGTCTACTGGGCGCTCCTGCGACCCGACGAGATCGCCGACGCGGCGGAGCGCGAGAACGTCGAATGGTTCGACGCGGCATCCCTCCCCCGCCTCGCCTTCGACCACAACGACATCGTCGACTACGCCCTGTGGCGCCTGCGCAACAAGGTGGGCTACAGCCGCATCGCCCACGGACTCCTCGCCGACGAGTTCACCCTCGCCGAGCTGCGCGAGGTGTACGAATCCATCCTCGGGCGACGCCTCGACCCCGCGAACTTCCGCCGCCAGGCGGAGCACTCGGGCACCCTCATCCCGACCGACCGCTTCCGCACGGGCAGCCACCGGCCGGCCCGCCTCTACCGCTACAACCAGGACGTCGAGCTCGCGGACCGCGGGCCCCTGACCGGATCGAGCACGAAATGACCCTGCACCCATCAACGGTGGCCGACCCCTCGGTCGACCACGCGCTGCGACTCATCACCACGGGTCGCTCCACCACGGAGACGTGCAACACCGATCTCGTGGCCGGACCGTGGAATTTCGACATCCGCCCCGGCTACGGTCCCGGGGCATCGATGGGCGATGTCATCCCCACCGGATCTCCGCGCCAGGGCGAGCTGCCCGTCGAGTATCGGGACGCCCCCGAAGAAGAGCTCGACGCGCGCATCCGCGCCGCGAAGGCGACGCTCGGCGATCGCGTCGTGGTGCTCGGCCACTTCTACCAGCGCGAAGAGGTCGTGCGGCACGCCGACTACGTCGGCGACTCGTTCCAGCTCGCCAACGCCGCCAAGGCACGACAGGATGCCGAGGCGATCGTGTTCTGCGGCGTGCACTTCATGGCCGAGACCGCCGATCTTCTCTCGGCACCCGAGCAGGCGGTCATCCTGCCGAACCTCGCCGCCGGCTGCTCCATGGCCGACATGGCCAACATCGATCAGGTCGAGGAGTGCTGGGAGCAGCTCGAAGAGGTCTTCGGCCCGCTCGATGTGCCGGGACCCGACGGCCGGGTGCCCGTCATCCCGGTCACCTACATGAACTCCGCGGCCGACCTGAAGGGCTTCTGCGGGCGCCACGGCGGCATCGTGTGCACGTCCTCGAACGCGAAGACCGTGCTCGAGTGGGCGTTCGAGCGCGGCGAGCGCGTGCTCTTCTTCCCCGACCAGCACCTCGGCCGCAACACCGCGAAGGCGATGGGTGTGCCGCTCGAGCAGATGCCGATGTGGAACCCGAACAAGCCCCTCGGCGGCAACGAGTTCTCGGCCGTCGAGGACTCCCGCGTCATCCTGTGGCACGGCTTCTGCTCCGTGCACCGCAGGTTCACCGTCGACCAGGTCGAGAAGGCACGAGCCGACCACCCCGGCGTGCGTGTCATCGTGCACCCCGAGTGCCCGATGCCCGTCGTCGACGCGGCCGACGAGGCGGGCTCGACCGACTACATCCGCAAGGCGATCGAGGGTGCGACCGAGCCCACGACGTTCGCGATCGGCACCGAGATCAACATGGTGAACCGGCTCGCGGCCGAGTTCCCGCAGCACACGATCTTCTGCCTCGACCCGGTGATCTGCCCGTGCTCGACGATGTACCGCATCCACCCGGGCTACCTCGCGTGGGTGCTCGAGGCGCTCGTGCGCGGCGAGGTGCTCAACCAGATCTCGGTGCCAGAGGATGTCGCGGCTCCCGCCCGCATCGCCCTCGAACGGATGCTGGCGGCCAAGCCGTCTCCGCCGAAGGCGGGCTTCTAGCATGGCCCGCGTGGTCGTCGTCGGCACCGGGATCGCCGGCCTCATCACCGCGTACCGCGCGAGCAAGCGGCACGACGTGATCCTCGTCACGAAGTCCGAGCTCGCCGAGAGCAACACGAAGTACGCGCAGGGCGGCATCGCCGCAGCGCTGTTCCCCGACGACAGCGTCGAGCTGCATATCGCCGACACGATGCGCGCGGGTGCCGGCCTGTGCGATCCGGCCGCGGTCGAGGTGCTGTGCTCCGAGGGTCCGCAGCG
>NZ_DATMIO010000120.1:0-9546 GCF_035554235.1 Microbacterium sp.
ACCCCGACATGCTTGCGCGCACGCGCATCCTCGATGCGCGCGGCCTCGGCACGCTGGCGATCGGCATGCACGACGCATCGATGGCGATGGGCGATGAGATCCCGGATGTCGCGGCCAAGGCGATGAAGCGCTACAGCCAGCTCACCGAGCGGTTCGAGGCGCTCGGAGGCTACACGGCGGAGGCGGAAGCGGCATCCATCGCGCACAACCTCTCGCTGCCGGACCGCATCCTCGATCAGCCGCTGCGCACGCTCTCGGGCGGCCAGCGTCGCCGCATCGAGCTCGCCCGCATCCTCTTCTCCGACGCGGATTCGATGATCCTCGACGAGCCGACCAACCACCTCGACGCGGACAGCGTCGTGTGGCTGCGCGAGTTCCTCAAGAACTACAAGGGCGGGCTGATCGTGATCAGCCACGATGTCGAGCTGGTCGGCGAGACCGTGAACCGCGTCTTCTATCTCGACGCCAACCGCCAGGTCATCGACGTCTACAACATGAACTGGAAGAACTACCTGCGCCAGCGGGTGGCCGACGAGGAGCGCCGCAAGAAGGAGCGCGTCAACGTCGAGAAGAAGGCGACTCAGCTGCAGCTGCAGGCCGCCCGGTTCGGCGCCAAGGCCTCGAAGGCCGCCGCCGCGCACCAGATGGTCGCGCGAGCGGAGAAGATGCTGTCGGGCCTCGACGAGGTGCGTCAGGTGGAGCGCGTCGCGAAGCTGCGGTTCCCGAAGCCGGCCGCATGTGGCAAGACCCCGCTGATGGCCTCTGGCCTGTCGAAGTCGTACGGGTCGCTCGAGATCTTCACGGATGTCGACCTCGCAATCGATCGGGGATCGAAGGTGGTCGTGCTCGGACTCAATGGCGCCGGCAAGACGACGCTGCTGCGGATCCTCGCGGGCGTCGATCAGCCTGACACGGGACAGCTCGAGCCCGGCCACGGACTCAAGATCGGCTACTACGCGCAGGAGCACGAGAATCTGGATGTGTCGCGCAGCGTGCTCGAGAACATGATGTCGGCGGCCCCCGACATCAACGCCACCGAGGCCAGGAAGGTGCTCGGATCGTTCCTCTTCACAGGCGATGACGTGCTCAAGCCCGCGGGCGTGCTCTCCGGCGGCGAGAAGACGCGCCTCTCGCTGGCGACCCTGGTGGTGTCATCTGCGAACATGCTGCTGCTCGACGAGCCCACGAACAACCTCGACCCCGCGTCGCGCGAAGAGATCCTCGGGGCGCTCGCGCACTACGAGGGCGCGGTCGTGCTCGTCTCGCACGACGAGGGCGCGGTCGAGGCGCTCAACCCCGAGCGCGTGCTCATCCTTCCCGACGGCGTCGAGGACCTCTGGAACCGCGAGTACCAGGACCTCATCTCACTCGCCTGATGCGCAGGCGCGCAGCGCCGTGTCCCGATACGCTCGCTGGCGCTCGCTACTCGACATCCGGGCGCAGCGCGCGTCAGCGGCCGGCGGCATCCAGGATCGCGTCTTCGTCCGCCATGTCGCGGTCGCGCTTGCGCGGAGGAGGCTTGGTACGCGTCCGCGGCGTGGGCGCGTCATCCGTCCCGTCGTGCTGCGCGGCATCCGCCGCATCCTCGCGGCGTACCTTGCGCTCGGTGCGGATGATGTAGCCGATGAAGACGAAGCCCATGATCGCGAAGAGGATCCACTGGATCGCGTACGACAGGTGCGGACCGGGATCCTCCGTCGGCGGGTCGAGGGGCCGAGGCCGCGTCGCGGGCGCGGGGTCCTCCGCCACCATGAGCCCGTACGCGGCGGTGATGGTCTGCGCACCCGTGACCTCGGCGACGGTCGGAAGGTGGATCGTCGGAATCTGTCCATCGGGCGCGGTGCGACCCGAGCCCGGCAGCGCCTCGCTCGGTCGCAGCCTCGCGACGACCGTGACCTCCCCTGCGGGCGCCGCCGGAATCTCATCGGGCACGGTGCCTCTGCCCGGCGGCACCCAGCCGCGGTTCACGATGAAGACGCGACCGTCGTCGAGCCGCAGCGGAGTGAGCACCTCGAATGCGCTGGTGCCGCCGCGCGGCCGATTGCGCGCGAGCAGCTGGTCTTCGGGGAGGTACTCGCCGGTGAGCACGACGGGCAGCCACTCCTCCGCGGGGTCGAAGTCGTCGAGGCCGGAGATCGCGGCCGCGATCGGGACCGGGTCGGCGTCGTAGTTCTGCGCGACGAGCTCGAGCTGTGCCGCCCGCGCCTCGTTGCGTGCGAACTGCCACTGCGAGAGGAACCAGCAGGCGATCGCGAACGCTATCGCGAGGGCGATGTAGGCGCTCCAGCGCAGCGCGGTCGACCGGCGCGCGGAGGAGGTCTTCGACGAGGTGGACCTCGACGAGACGCTCGTCGACGAGGCGCTCGGGCTCACGGCGTGACCCCGGCGGCGTCTGACCCCTCGGGCGTGGGTATCGCCTCGACGATCACCGGGAATCCGCGGGCCGCGAGGTAGTCGCGCAGATACGGCGCGTGCTCGTCGCACGCGTGCCACGTCTTGCGCCGGTCGGGGGTGTGGATGCGGGGGTTTCGCCACACGACCGCCCGGGTCGCCTCGGCACGGCACCCCGCGCGGGAGCACATGGGCCGCTCGGGCTGCGACATCATGCGGCGCCCTGGGGATGCTCGGTGGGTGGCGTCTCTGCGATGCGGATGACGGGGGGACGATCGGTGGTCGCCGGCGCGGATGTCGGGGGAGCGGCCTCGATCGCCCGCTCCGGGCTCTCGGCCCGCGGGATGTGCGTGTCCTGGCCGACGTTGGCGAGCACGACCGCGACATAGGGCAGCACGATCGCGCCCGCTCCGAAAACCCAGGTGTACCAGCCGTAGGGCGTTATCGCGACCATCAGGATGAAGCACGCGATGCGGATGCCCATCGTGACCAGATACTTCGTGAAACGCGCGCCGGCCTCATCGTGCGGTGCTCGCGGCACCGACGTCGTGGATTGGGGCTTCGAGGACGATTTCACGATGCATCCAGCCTACGCCGCGCGAGGCGGACGCAGGCTGGACGCAGCGCAGCTACGCCCGATACGACGGGTCGTTGGCGATCTCCACGAAGAGAGGGATGAACGCGAGCAGCACGATCAGACCGAGCACGGCGAGGGCGATTCCGACCCAGCCGATGATGGTTCCGGCGAGCGCCATGCCGTGGCCCTGCTCGCCCGTCTTCTTGATCTGTCCGAGCGCCATGTGGCCCGTGATGACGCCGACGACCGATGCGACGAACGGCAGGATCACGAATCCCGCGATCGAACTGATCAGGGAGACGATCGCGAGCGTGTTGGTCTTCGCAGGAGCGGGCTGGCCGTACGCTCCATACGCGGGCGCGGCACCGTAGGCCGGTGCCTGGCCGTACGCAGGAGGCTGGCCGTAGGCGGGAGCCTGCCCGGCGGGCGGCGTGTACGCCGGCGGCTGAGGCGCCGCCGGCGGAGAGTCGGGTGCCGGCTGCTGCGGCGGCTGGCTGGGGGTGTTGTCGTTGCTCACGCTGTGCCTTTCGTTACGGATGCCCCCAGCGTCCCAGTGCTGTCCGAGGGTGTCAATCCGGGGCGGCGCTAGGCTGGTGCGGTTCCCCTCTCCCGACTCTCGGAGCATCCCATGAGCAACGATCGTGTCGTCCTGGTCACCGGCGGAAACCGCGGCATCGGCCGCGCCATCGCCGAGCGCTTCGTCGCCGAGGGCTACCGGGTGGCCGTCACCGCGCGCAGCGGCGAGGGCCCCGAGGGCACGCTGACCGTGCGGGCGGACGTCACGGATGCCGCCGCCGTGGATGCCGCCTTCACCGAAGTCGAGGCGCAGCTCGGCCCCGTCGAGGTCGTCGTCGCGAATGCCGGCGTCACGAAGGACACGCTGCTCATGCGGATGAGCGAGGACGATTTCGACAGCGTCGTCTCGACGAACCTGGGCGGCGCGTTCCGCGTCGTCAAGCGAGCGTCGAAGGGGATGCTGCGCGCGCGCTTCGGTCGCGTCATCCTCATCTCCAGCGTCGTGGGCCTCTACGGCTCCGCCGGACAGGTCAACTACGCCGCATCTAAGAGCGGTCTGGTCGGCTTCGCCCGCTCGCTGACCCGCGAGTTGGGCGGGCGCGGCATCACCACGAACGTCGTCGCCCCGGGGTTCATCGAGACCGATATGACGGCCGCGCTGCCGGAGGAGACCCAGGCGGAGTACAAGCGCAGCATCCCCGCCGGCCGCTTCGCGACTCCCGACGAGGTGGCGGGTGTCGTCTCGTGGCTCGCATCGGATGCCGCGGCCTACATCTCCGGGGCCGTCATCCCGGTCGACGGCGGCCTCGGGATGGGCCACTGAACCCGATCAGCCGGCGAGTGCCCGGACGATCGCCTCGCCGAGTTCTGTCGGACGGCTGAACTGCGGCCAGTGACCGGCCGGAACGTCGACGAGATCGAGGTCGCGGATGGCGGCGAGCTCCGCGATCCATGCCGGCCCCTTCGCGAGGAACTCGCGCACCTGCGCTGCCGGCACGCTGCACGTGATGACTGTCGCAGGCACGTCGCGGCGCCGTTCGTCCGAGAGCCGGATCGGATCGGCGGGTACGCGGGGCGGCACCGTCTGGGCGCTCGCCTCGAAGCGGGCGCGGGTGCCCGCGTCGAGGTCGTCGATCTCGTTCGCTTCGAAGGCGTCCCACCCCGGAAACGGGATCACGCCATCGACCTCGGGGAACTCGTCCCAGATGATCCCGCCGTCGCCCGGCGGGAAGGTGTCGATGAAGATGACCTTGCCGACACGGTCGGGACGTGCGTCGGCGGCGCCGTACGCGACGTTCCCACCCCCGCTGTGCCCCACGAGCGCGACGGGACCGCCGAGACGGTCGATCTCGGCGACGGCTGCGGCGACCCACTCCGCCATGCCCACCGCTGCGGCCTCGTCGGCCGGCGCACCCACACCCGGCATCGTCAGGGGGTGGGTGGCGTGCCCCGCCGCCTCGAGCGCGGGACGCACGTCGTCCCAGGACGACGCGTCGAGCCAGAGACCGGGAACCAGGATGACGTCCATGCGTCGACGCTACGCCGCGGTGCCGACACTCGTCGAGGTGCTGCCTCAGCCCGCCGCGGGCACGGACAGCGGTGCGAGGGGCGGCAGCAGCGGGATGACCTCCCGCAGGTCGACGGGCCCGACGACCAGATCTGCCGCCGCGCGGACGGCGGGCTTGGCATTAAACGCGAGCCCGAGTCCCGCCGCGGCGAGCATCTCGAGGTCGTTCGCACCGTCGCCGATCGCTATCGCGGCGCCCAGCGGCACGCCGTAGGTCGCCGCCCATTCCCGCAGCGCGGCGGCCTTGCCCGCGGCATCCACGATCTCGCCGTCGACGACCCCCAAGAGCGTCCCGTCCGCCACGGCGAGCCGGTTGGCGCGCCAGACATCGACTCCGAGGTCGGGGCAGACGACATCGAGCACTTCATGGAAGCCCCCGGAGACCACACCGACCGTGCCGCCCCGCTCGTGGACGGCGTCGATCAGCTCGCGCACGCCAGGGGTCGGCTCGATCCGGGCGAGAACATGAGCGAAGGCGCCCACGGGCACGCCGGCGAGCGCCTGAACCCGCGAGCGGAGGCTCGTGGCGAAGTCGACCTCGCCGCGCATCGCGGCTTCGGTGGCCGCCGTGACCTCCACGCCGCGGCCGGCCTCATCGGCGATGAGCTCGATCACCTCGTTGCGGATGAGGGTCGAATCGGCATCGAGCACGACGAGGAGAGGCTGCGCAGACACGAGACAAGAGCGTAGCGGCCCGGGCGGAGCCGCAAGACGCGGTCGCCGCGGTCGGTCACGCGCTGATGTGCACTCCCTTGCCCACCACGGTGATGCCGGAATCGGTGACCGTGAAGCCGCGCTCCAGGTCGCGGTCGCGATCGACGCCGACGGTTGCACCGTCGTCGAGGACGACATTCTTATCAAGGATGGCGCGATGGATGCGGGCGGCCTTTCCGATCTGGACGCCGTCGAACAGTACGGCATCCGTGATCGTCGAGCCGCCGCCCGCGAGCGTCCAGGGCCCGACGACGCTGCGTTCGAGGTGCGTGCCCGAGAGCACGGATCCGAGCGAGACGATCGAATCGATCGTGTTCGTGATGCGGCCCATCGAATCACGCACGAACTTCGCCGGCGGCGAGTTCACCGTCTGCGAGTGGATCGGCCACTGCATGTTGTAGAGGTTGAAGATCGGCAACGTCGAGATGAGGTCCATGTGGGCGTCGAAGAACGACTCGATCGTGCCGACGTCGCGCCAGTAGTCGCGGTCGCGCTCGGTCGATCCGGGCACGTCGTTGGCCTTCATGTCGTAGACGCCCGCCTCGCCCCGCGAGACGAAGTACGGGATGATGTCGCCGCCCATGTCATGGTTCGACGTCGGCAGCTCGCCGTCGGTCTCCACCGCCTCGATGAGGGCGTCGGTGTCGAAGATGTAGTTGCCCATCGACGCCAGGATCTCGCCGGGGGAGTCCTGCAACCCCTCGATCTCGCTCGGCTTCTCGAGGAACTCGCGGATGCGGGTCTGGTCGTCGGGTTCGACGTCGATCACGCCGAACTGGTTCGCCAGGCCGATCGGCTGGCGGATGCCGGCGACCGTGGCTCGTGCGCCCGAGGCGATATGCGCGTCGAGCATCTGGCGGAAATCCATGCGGTATACGTGATCGGCGCCGACGACCACGACGATGTCGGGCTTTTCGTCGCGGATGAGGTTGAGGCTCTGCAGGATGGCGTCGGCCGACCCGCTGAACCACCTCTTGCCGAGTCGCTGCTGCGCCGGGACCGACGTCACGTACGAATCCAGCAGGGCCGACATGCGCCAGGTCTGCGACACGTGCCGGTCGAGGCTGTGCGACTTGTACTGAGTGAGCACGACGAGCTGCCGCAGCCCGGAATTGATGAGGTTCGATATGGCGAAGTCGATGAGCCGGTACTGGCCTCCGAAGGGCACGGCGGGCTTCGCGCGGTCGACGGTGAGAGGCATGAGGCGCTTGCCCTCACCTCCTGCGAGGATGATTCCAAAGACCTTCGGCGGTGTTGGCATGGCACCACACTAGAGGGCGTTCCGGCCGCTGTACTAGCGTTCAGACATGCGCGTCGACATCATCACCAAGGAGTATCCGCCGGAGATCTACGGCGGGGCGGGCGTGCATGCGACGGAGCTCGTCAAGGCGCTTCGGGCCCTCGATGGCGGTCGATCGGCGGAGGTGCAGGTGCGCTGCTTCGGCGCTCCGCGCGAGGAGGCGGGCACCACCGCCTACGCCGTTCCGCCGCAGCTCGCGGGGGCCAACGGCGCGATCCAGACGATGGGAACCGACCTGGAGATCGTGACGGATGTCGGCGGCGCCGACGTCGTGCACAGCCACACGTGGTACGCGAACTTCGCGGGGCACGTCTCGTCGATGCTGCACGGCATTCCGCACATCGTCACCGCGCACAGCCTCGAACCCCTCCGCCCGTGGAAGGCCGAGCAGCTGGGCGGCGGCTACGCCGTCTCGAGCTGGGTGGAGAAGACCGCGTACGAAGGCGCGGCGGCCGTCGTCGCAGTGAGCGAGGGCATGCGCGCCGACATCCTGCGCAGCTATCCGGCGCTCGATCCCGCCGACGTGCGCGTGATCTACAACGGCATCGACGTCGAGGCGTGGCACCCGGTCGATGACGCGTCGGTGCTCGAGGCCGCCGGCATCGATCCGGCCAAGCCGTCGGTGGTCTTCGTCGGTCGCATCACCCGGCAGAAGGGCCTGCCGTACCTGCTGCGGGCCGCGGCGCGGCTTCCGCCCGACGTGCAGCTCGTGCTCTGCGCGGGTGCTCCCGACACGCCACAGATCCTCGCGGAGGTCGAAGAGGGGGTGCGCACGCTCCAGGAGACGCGCGAGGGCGTCGTGTGGATCGATCGGCTGCTGTCCCGCCATGAGCTCTGTGCGATCTTGTCGTCGGCGACGACGTTCGTATGTCCGTCGGTCTATGAACCGCTCGGCATCGTCAACCTCGAGGCCATGGCGTGTGGTGCTGCGGTCGTCGGCACGGCGACGGGCGGGATTCCCGAGGTCGTCGTCGATGGCGTGACGGGCCGCCTCGTTCCGATCGAGCAGGTGCAGGACGGCACCGGCACGCCGGTGGATCCCGATCGCTACGTCGCCGATCTGGCACGCGTGCTCACCGAGGTCGTCACAGATCCCGCCCGGGCCGCCGAGTACGGTCGGGCCGGTCGGGAGCGGGCGGCGAACGACTTCAGCTGGGAGCAGATCGCGGCCACGACGCAGGCGCTCTACGCCGAGGTCGCCGAGGCCGCTCGCGCGCGGCGGCACACGGGAGAGGCCCGCACCAGCCGATAGGCTGGCACGTATGCCGCACGTGCTCGAGTTCTCCGACGTCGTCGTTCGTCGGGACGGCCGCAACATCGTCGATCGGCTCACCTGGGCCGTCGACGACGACCAGCGCTGGGTCATCCTCGGGCCGAACGGCGCGGGCAAGACCACGCTGCTGCAGCTCGCCGACACGCTCATCCACCCGACCTCCGGTGCCGTCACGATCCTCGGGGAACGGCTCGGGCGCACGGATGTGTTCGAGTTGCGACCGCGGATCGGCTTCGCGTCGTCGGCGATGGCGAAGCGCATCCCTGACGAAGAGACCGTGCTGAACGTCGTGCTCACCGCCGCCTTCTCCGTGCTCGGACGCTGGAACGAGGACTACGAAGACATCGACGAGCGGCGTGCGCTGCGGGTGCTGGCCGAGTGGCATCTCGACGGGCTGGCCGATCGCACCTTCGGGACGCTCAGCGACGGCGAGCAGAAGCGCGTGCAGATCGCGCGCGCCGTCATGACCGATCCCGAGCTGCTGCTCCTCGACGAGCCCACCGCGAGCCTCGATCTGGGGGCCCGCGAAGAGCTGCTCACCCTCCTGGGCGGATACGCGCAGGCGCCGACGACGCCGGCCATGATCATGGTCACCCACCACGTCGAGGAGATCCCGGTCGGCTTCACGCACGTGCTGCTGATGAGGGACGGTGCCGTGGTCGCCTCCGGTCCGATCGCCGAGGCGCTCACGGCCGACGCGCTCACCGCCACCTTCGGGGTGCCGATCGCGCTGACGCACGACGAAGGCCGCTACGCCGCCCGCGCGGCATCCTGACCGCTCCGGCCCCGCGTGCGCACGCACGATCGGTTTCGTGCCCGATCTGATAAGATCGATCCTTGGTGCGCACTGCACCGCAGACTTCCGGTTCCTGAGCCCGTCGAAGGGCCGCACATCCCGCAAGGACTTCCCATGCAGACTGACATCCACCCCGACTACCAGGCGATCGTGTTCCGCGACCTCGGCTCGGGCGAGACCTTCCTCACCCGTTCGACGGTCAAGAGCGACAAGACGATCGAGCTCGACGGCGTCGAGTACCCGGTCATCGACGTCGAGATCTCGTCGGCCTCGCACCCGTTCTACACGGGCAAGCAGCGCATCATGGACAGCGCGGGCCGCGTCGAGAAGTTCAACTCGCGCTACAAGGCGTTCGGCGGCAAGGCCGAGGGCGACAAGTAGTCCGCGACTCATACGTCCGAACGGGCGATCG
>NZ_DATMIO010000121.1:0-6652 GCF_035554235.1 Microbacterium sp.
ACCCAACCCGAGCAGAGCGCGACCCACCCGAGCAGAGCGAGACTCACCCAACGACCCGCCATCGAGCCACGCCATGCCGACGACGGAATGCAATCGGCGGTACCCTCTTCGGATGACCGCCGACGAGAACACGGAACCCCAACCGGAGATCGTCGAACCGCCCGAGCGGCGCATGGGGGCCACCTATGCGATCGGTCGCGGCATCATCCGGCCCCTCGCCCGGCTGATCTACCGCCCGCACGTCGAAGGCAAGCACAACGTCCCGAAGACCGGCCCCGTGATCTTCGCGAGCAATCACCTCTCGTTCATCGACTCGATCGCGATCCCGGTGGCGGCCCCCCGTCCCGTGCACTTCCTCGCGAAGGCCGACTACTTCGAGGGCACCGGATTATCCGGCTGGGTCTCACGCACGTTCTTCACCTCCATCGGGGCGATCGCGGTGCACCGCGGAGCCGGAAAGGCGGCCCTGGATGCGCTCGGACAGCAGCGCGTGCTGCTCGAATCCGGCAGTGCCGTCGCGCTCTACCCCGAAGGCACCCGCTCCCTCGACGGTCGCCTCTACAAGGGCCGCACGGGGGTGGCCTTCCTCGCGCTCGAGACGGGCGCACCCGTCGTTCCCGTCGGCCTGATCGGCACCGATGACGTCATGCCGGTCGGAGCGAAGCGCCCGGCCATGAACAAGCGCATCACGGTGCGGTTCGGTCAGCCCCTCGAACTCGGCCACCACGGCGCCGCGTCATCGGGCCGGGCCCGTCGCCTCGCAACCGACGACATCATGTCCGCGATCCACGCGCTCTCGGGGCAGGAGCTCGCGAACGAGTACAACGAGACTCCCGCGCACGGCGCCGTCGAGAAGATCCGGCGCGCCATCCCGCACGAGCGCCTCTAGCGCATCGACAGGCTCAGCGACCGAGCTGCCGCTCAGCGACCGAGCTGCCGCTCAGCGACCGGACTGCCGCTCAGCGACCGGGCTGCCGCTCAGCGACCGGGCGCGGGCGCCGCGACCTCGATCTTCGGCTCGTGCCGCACGGGAAAGTTCACCGAGTTCGCGATGAAGCACCAGGCGTTCGCCTGCGCGTGGGCGGCGGTCGCGGCATCCACCATCGAGGCATCGGCCACCGTGACGTGGGGTCGCAGCGTCACCTCCGAGAAGGCGCCCCCGCCTTTGCCGTCCTCGACCATGAGCCCGCTCGCGTCGTCGCGGTAGCCGACCACCACAACGCCCGCCTGCACGCAGGCGTGCAGGTACGACAGCAGGTGGCACTCCGCGAGCGCCGACACGAGCAGGTCCTCGGGATTCCAGCGGCCCGGATCCCCGCGGAACGGCTTGTCGGACGACGCCCGCACGACGGGTTTGCCCGACACCTCGAGGGTCACATCCCGGCTGTACTCGCGGTACCCCGACGTGCCGGAACCGAGGTTTCCCGTCCACGTCGCGGTGACCCGATAGCGGTGCTCGCCGAACATGCCGCCAGTCTTCCACAGCGCTGTCCCGGCGCCCCGGGGCGGGCCCGGGAACAGCCGCCCCGCGGCGGTAGGCTGGCGACGTGCCCCAGACCTTCGCCGTCGCCGACGCGGTCGAGCTCGCCGTCGTCGAACGCAGTGGGTTCGTGGAGTCCCGTCATGCAGGATCCGCCGTCGTCCTCTCGCCCGACGGTGACATCGTCGGCTCATACGGCGCCGTCGGCGCACTCGTCCTCCCTCGCTCGAGCATGAAGCCGCTGCAGGCGGTGGCGTGCGTCACGGCCGGCGCCGCGCTCGAGGGCGAGCGGCTCGCCCTCGCTACCGCGAGCCATTCGGGCACCGACCGACACGTCGCGGTGGTCAGCGACATCCTCGATCAGGGGGGCCTCGGTGAGAACGACCTGGCATGCCCGGCCGCGTGGCCCGCAGACCCGTCCACGCGCGACGAGCTCGTCCGCGCGCACGCGCAGCCCGCACGCATCCGCATGAACTGCTCGGGCAAGCACGCGGCGATGCTCCTGGCGTGCATCACCACCGGCTGGAAGACCCAGGGGTACCTTGATCCCTCGCATCCCCTCCAGGTGCACATCCGCGAGGTCGTGGAGCGGTTCACCGGCGAGCGTGTGGCCGCCACCGCGATCGATGGATGCGGGGCGCCCGTGTACGCGATGACCCTGACGGGCCTCGCCCGCGGCATCCACCGCATCGGCACCGCGTCCGAGCGCTCCCCCTTCGCCCTGCACCGCGTCGCCGGTGCGCTCGTGCGCACGGTACGCGAGAACCCGTGGACGATTGACGGGCCGGGCCGGCCCGATTCGATCGTGATCGAGCGGCTCGGCGTCTTCGCCAAGGGCGGGGCGGAATCGATCATGGTCATGGTCGCCCCGAACGGCACCACCGTCGCGCTCAAGGTGCTCGACGGCGGCGCGCGTGCCGCGAGCGTCATCGCCGTGCATCTGCTCGGTCAGGCCGGCGCACTCAGCCAGGCGCAGGTTGCGGATGCCGCGGCCCATCTCCCCCTTGCCGTCCACGGTGGCGGACGCGACGTCGGGGTCATCCGCCCCACCGTCGGAACCTGAACGCCCGCACAGCGGCGCCTACGAGAGGACAGTTCGATGAGGATCTCCGTCCCCACCGAGGTGAAGAACAACGAGTACCGGGTCGCGCTGACCCCCGCCGGCGTGCACGATCTCGTGCGTTCGGGCCACGACGTCGTGGTGCAGCGCGGCGCGGGTCTCGGGTCGTCGATGGGCGACGCCGAGTACGAAGCCGCCGGAGCGACGCTGCTCGATGACCCCGCGGAGGTCTGGGCGCGCGCCGACCTCGTTCTGAAGGTCAAGGAGCCCGTCGCGAGCGAGTACGGGTACTTCCGCCGCGACCTGGTGCTCTTCACCTACCTGCACCTCGCGGCCGACCGTCCGCTGACGGATCGATTGGTGGATGCCGGGGTCACGGCGATCGCGTACGAGACGGTGCAGCTGGGCGGGTCCGGACCACAGGGCGGCGGGCTGCCGCTCCTCGCGCCGATGAGCGAGGTCGCGGGAAGGCTCGCGCCCATCGTCGGCGCCAACACCCTGCTCCGCTCGCAGGGCGGCCTGGGGCTGCTGATGTCGGGCGTGCCCGGCACCCGTCCGGCCAGGGTCACCGTCATCGGCGGAGGTGTCGCCGGCGCCAACGCCACCGTGATCGCGGCCGGACTGGGCGCCGACGTGACGGTGTTCGACACCAACATCCAGCGCCTGCGCTATCTCGATGACCACTTCGCCGGCCGCATCAAGACGGCGGCCTCGAATCCGCTCGACCTCGACCGCGCCGTCGTCGACTCCGACCTCGTCATCGGGTCGGTGCTGATCCCCGGCGCGAAGGCCCCGAAGCTGGTCACGAACGCGATGGTCTCGCGCATGCGCGAGGGCAGCGTGCTCGTGGACATCGCCGTAGACCAGGGCGGATGCTTCGAGGACACGCGCCCCACGACGCACGCGGATCCGACGTTTCCGGTGCACGGAACGGTGTTCTACTGCGTCGCCAACATGCCGGGCGCCGTGCCCAACACGTCGACCTCCGCGCTCACGAATGCGACCCTCCCCTACATCCGGCAGATCGCGCGGAACGGCTGGCGCGAGGCGCTGCGTGCGGATGCCGCGCTGGCGCATGGCCTGAACACGACCGCCGGCGCGGTCGCAAACCCGGGCGTCGCCGCCGCGCACGGGCTGGCGGCGTTGCCGCTCGAGGACGCGCTGGCCTGAGCTCCGGTTCGGCGGTCGCGCGTCGAGCGTGACCGCCGAACCCGGTCACGGCGAGCGGTGCCGTCAGGCCGCCGGCGCCTGCGAGATGCGGACGGTGTTTCCCGACGGGTCGCGGAAGGCGCAGTCACGCGGTCCCCAGGGCTGCTCGATGGGCTCCTGAAGCACCTCCGCCCCGGAAGCACGCACCTTCTCGAAGGTGGCGTCGACGTCGCTGGAGTTGAACACCAGCATGGGCAGGACTCCTTTGGCGAGGAGTTCGGCGATCGCGTCGCCGTCGGCCTGCGAGCGGCCCGCGTGCGGCTCGGAGAGAACGATCCCGAGCCCGGGCTGCGCGTCGCTTCCGAGCGTGACCCAGCGGAATTCGCCGGATGCCACATCGTTCTGGACCTCGAGTCCGAGGGCATCGCCGTAGAAGGCGATCGCCTCATCGACGTCGTTGACGGTCACGTTGCAGTATTGGAGTGCGATAGTCATGACGACCACGCTAGGGCGCGGCATCCGCGATCGCTTCTCCGATTCTGCTCGATGCGCTCCCTGCGCGATCCAGTTTTCCGGTGGTCGGGCGATCAGGTGAGACCGCCATCGACCGACCGGCCGGCGCTCGCGGGATCGTCCGGCACGAGCACCTCGGTCTGCCGGTTGAGGCTCTCTCCCCGGAAGAAGGGCTTCGATCGGGGAAACGCGAACCACACGAGCATGAGCACGACGCCGAAGGCGAGCGAACCGATCCCGAGCACGAAGGTGCCACCGATGCCCAGCAGCACGGTGTACCCGTAATCGACGTCGTACATGTCGATCGCGGACTGCACGAACGCGTACGTGAGCATGAGGGCGCCCAGCAACGGGAAGAGGAACTTGTAGAAGAAGTTCCTCGCCGACGCGAACAGCTCACGACGGAAATACCACACGCAGGCGTAGCCCGTGATGCCGTAGTAGAACGCGATCGCGAGACCCAGCGAAAGGATCGAGTCCTGCAGGATGTTGTCGCTGATGAGCGTCATGCCGACGTAGTAGACGGATGCGACGATGCCCATCACGAGCGTCGAGAACGAGGGGGTCTTGTACCGCGGGTGCACGGACGCGAAACGCCTCGGCAGCGCCTTGTAGGCGGCCATCGCGAGCGTGCCTCGCGCGGTGGGCAGGATCGTCGTCTGGGTCGATGAGATCGCCGAGATCATGACGGCGACGACGAGCACCCAGCCGACGGGTCCGAGCAGTCCGTCCTTGATCGCGAGGAAGAAGTCGTCGGCGTTCGCTTCGTTGCCAAGGCCCGTGCCGGTCTCGCCGAGTCCGGCGTACATCATCGCCGCGACGGTGACCCCGACGTAGGTGACGAGCAGGATGACGGTGGTCAGGAGGGCCGCGCGCCCCGGGATGCGCTTGGGGTCCTTCGTCTCCTCGTTGAGCGCGAGGCACGTGTCCCAGCCCCAGTAGATGAACAGCGCGAGCAGGATCGCTTCGACGAATCCGCTCCACTCGGTGAACGCGAACGGGTTGAACCACGACCAGTCGAACGGCGTCGGGTCGGGGGCCGAGCCCGCGAAGAACTGCCAGAGGGCGGCGACGACGAAGATCGCGAGCGCCGCGTACTGGATGCCGAGGAGGATGTTCTGGATTTTCTCGCCGATCTCGACCCCGCGCCAGCTCACCCACGTCATCGCGGCGATGAAGACGACACCGGTGGCAGTGACGAGCGGGACGTTGTCCGACAGGAGAGCATCCTCGGAGGTGCGGACGATGCCGTCGATCAGCGCCCAGAAGTAGATGCCGGCGATCTGCGCGAGGTTGGCGAGGACGACCATGCCGGCGACGGCGACGCCCCAGCCGCCCATCCAGCCCACCCACGGGCCGAACGCCTTGGTTCCCCACGTGAAGGTCGTGCCGCAGTCGGGCACGGCGTTGTTGAGCTCGCGGTAGGCGAACGCGATGAAGAGCATGGGAATGAACGCCACGACGAACGCGATCGGGGCCTGCGCACCGACGGCGAGGACGACGAAGCCGAGGGTCGCGACGAGCGAGTAGACGGGCGCCGTGGAGGCGAGGCCGATGACGGTGGAGCCCCAGAGCCCCAGCGTTCCGGCGGCGAGACCCTTTCCTTCGGGTGGGGAAAGGTCGATCGGTGTCGTCGATGTCACAAGCGATACTGTAGGCCCGCGCCCGCGGCAGGCATAGGACGCGGGCCCGGATCTGTGCCGAATCGTGTCCTGTGGAGTCGGCCACGTCACACGCGTCACGCGGTCGTGAGCGGGAGGACGACCCGCCGCGGCGGGGAGTCGCCGGTGCACAGCCACGCGCGCCCCGCGCCGGGCTGAGCGTACGGCGGCAGGTCGCGCTCCCCCGCGATCGTCCGGAGCTCCGTCGCGCACGCGGCATCGACGAGAAGCGGATGCTGCGCCCGCAGGGCCTGGAGGAGACCCCACTGCGCCTGCCACGCGTCCGCGTCGCCGACCAGCACCGTCGGCGATCCACCCGCGTCCGCGAGCAGGTCGCCCAGCCGCGCGCCCGGCGCGAGTCGATCGACCGCGACGACCCGCACGTTCCAGGCCGTGGCGAGAGCGTCGACCGTTCTGCGCACGCCCCTCGTGACGACCCCGGTGAACTCGCTGTCCGGCGACCAGTCCCCCGGCGCGACGTCATCCGTGACCAGGAGCCCTCCGCCCGAGCCCGGGGCTGCCGCGCGCGCGAACTGCAGCTCGCGGCCGCCGAAGCGCGCACGACCCGGCGGACGCCCGGGCATGAAGCCGTCGGGCTCGCCGCCGGCGGCGATGTGGTCGGCGCGCGTGGCGAGGGCCAGCACCGCCCGGCTCGGAAGCGGTTCGACGACGCGCGCCAGGGAACCGTTCAGTCGCTGCGCGGTCAGCACGAGGTACGTGCCCATCACCGCGGCGTCGCGGGCCATCCCCTCGAGACGGTCGAGCACCGCGCGCGCGTGATCGGCGGGG
>NZ_DATMIO010000122.1:0-51989 GCF_035554235.1 Microbacterium sp.
GCGGCGTCTGCGGAACATGGCGCGCCCGCCTGGTGGAGGGCGACGTGCGGATGACGCAGAACTACGCGCTCGAGCCCGAGGAGATCGCCCGCGGCTACATCCTCACGTGCCAGTCGCACCCCTCTACCCCTCGCGTCGTCGTGGACTACGACGTCTGACCCTCGCCGCTGAACCGAACCGAACCGAACCGAACACCGCAGAGGAGCCCGCATGATCCGGCTGACCATCGACGGCACCGTGGCCGAGGTCGTGCTCGATGCCCCCGACCGCCTGAACGCGCTCGGCCCCGACGACCTCGCCGAGCTCGACGGCGCCTACGCCGAGGCCGAGCGCGCCGGGGTCCGCGCCCTGCTCCTGCGCGGCGAGGGGCGGGCCTTCTGCGCGGGACGGGACATCTCGGGCGTCGACCCGCGCACCGACGACGTGATGGGATACCTTGGCGAGCTCGTCGGCCCCCTGCTGCGGCGAATGAGCGCGTTCCCCGCCCCCACCTTCGCGGTCGCGCACGGCGCATGCCTGGGCGTCGGGCTCGGGCTGCTGATCGCGAGCGACGTCGTCTACGTGGCCGAGACGGCGAAGATCGGCTCGCCGTTCGCCAACCTCGGGGCGACCCTCGACTCCGGCGGCCACGCCCTCTTCTACGAGCGGCTCGGTGCGCACAAGACGCTCGACCTGATCTACACGGGACGACTGATGTCGGGCGCCGAGGCCGTGCAGTCGGGCCTGTTCTCGAGGGTCTTCCCGGCCGACGAGGTGCTGGGGGAGGCGAGGGATGCCGCGCACCGGGCGTCGGAGGGCGCGACCCAGGCGTTCCGGGCATCGAAGCAACTCGTGCGCGCGCTGCGAGACGAGCGCCTCGGACTCTGGGACTCGCTCGACAGCGAGAACCGCGCCCAGGCCGCGCTCTGCGACACCGACGACTACCGCGAGGGCTTCGCCGCGTTCCAGCAGAAGCGGCGCCCGGCTTTCACGGGGCGGGGCTAGGACGGCAAGCGCGTTCGCGCAGGTCAGTCGCCGCGGGTCCACGTGCCGCGGAGGAACCGCCACCGCGGCTTGCGTGCGGGTTCGCCCGCCTCAGCGGCGGAGCGGCGGGTCGCGGCATCCCGGCGCTCGCCCCACGCGCGCACGCACTCGTCCACATCCACGGTCGGGGTCACAACCGGAGGTCCGCCCAGCAGCTGCCGGCGCGCCTCGATGACGCGGCGGTTGAAGTCCTCGAGGTAGTCGCGCACGTCCCTCTCGGCGCGCAGCGCATCGAGCCGCTGCTCGAGCTCGGCGAACTCGGTGCGAAGGGTCAGCGCGGGCGGCCCGAGGCCGGTCAGGCGCTCGCGCTCGATCTTGCGGCGGATCCACCAGTCCGGGTCGTGCGTCGTTCCCAGACCCGGGATGGGTTTGCCGGCCCCCGGCAGATCGTCGAAGTCGCCGCGGCGGATGGCCTGGTCGATCGAGGCCTCGACGATGGCGGCGCGCTCTTCTCGCGTCCAGATCCGATCGGATGCCGGGGCACCGGCATCCGATTCTTCGCCGCGCTCGCGCGCCTCCTTCTCGAGGCGGTAGCGCATCGCGGCATCCCTGCTGTCTTGCGTCACGGTCTCCTCCACGTGCTTCGAGGCTAACCGCCGCAAACCCGCGAGGGCTCGGTGCTAGCCTGACTCCACCCCTTCCGAAGGCGATCATGACCCCCTTGACACTCTTCGCGCACACCCTCGCGGTGCTGTTCGAGGTGTCGGTCGCTACGCAGAGCGCGAGCGGTCTGGCCGCGCTCGGAGTCATCGTGCTCTCGGGCGCCGCGATCGTGGTCGCGACGCTCCTCGCGGTGCGGGCCGCCGCTGCATTGCTCGGGATGCTGTCCCCCGAGCGCGCGGTGGAGCCCCCGCCCATTCCGTTCCTGCGCACGCAGGACGATCCCACCGCCGAGGGACACCCGCGTCCTCGAGCGCCTGGCCTGGCGACCTCGGTCGCCGTCCGCTGACCGCACCCGCCCTGCATCCCCGTGCCACGGCGCGGATTCGCGGCGCGCGCCGTCCGGCGACCATACGAAACCCCATCCTCGTATGACAGTCAGGACACCCCCATGGATCTCTACTCCTTCGGCCCCATCGCGGTCGTGCTCGACGGCGCCTACGCCGCCGTGATGTCTCTCAGTTCCCTTCTCACCCCGCTCGCCGGAACCGCGAGCGCGGCGCTCGCGATCGTGCTCGTCACCCTCCTCGTCCGCGCCGCACTCATCCCGGTCGGTGTTTCTCAGGTACGCGCGGCGAACACCCGGCGTCGCCTCGCCCCGAAGCTCGCCGCCCTCCAGAAGCAGTTCAAGGGCAGGCCCGAGGTGCTGCAGCGCAAGACCATGGAGCTGTACCGTGCGGAGGGCATTTCGCCGACCGCCGGGTGCCTGCCCCTGCTGCTGCAGCTGCCCGTCGTGTCGGCCATCTACGCGCTCTTCGTCGTGACGACGGTCAACGGCCACGCGAACGAGCTGCTCACGGAATCGTTTCTCGGGATGCCGCTCGGCTCGAGCTTCGTGCACCAGCTGATGACGGGGGCACTGGGGCTGGAACCGGCGCTGATGATGGTGGCGATCGTGGCCGTCATCGCGGTCGTCGCCCAGCTGTCCAGAAAGCTCCTGGCCGATGTGCCGGCGACGCAACCGGGCGTGGATGAGCCTGCGGCGGGCGCGCCCGACCTCGCGCGCATGATGGGCGCCCTGAGCTACCTGCCGTTCGTCACGGCCATCGTCGCGCTCTTCGTGCCGCTGGCCGCCGCGCTGTACATCACAGTGACGACCGCGTGGACCTTCGGGGAGCGGTGGCTGCTTCGACGGATGCTTCCCGCCGACGCAGCGTGAACGCCGGCCTGCGCCGAATAGCAGCCGTCAGCCGCGGACGGCAGCGCCCATGGCGCGGACGGCTTCGTCGAGGAGGGGCCGCGGCATTGCGAAGACGAGGCGCACGAAGCCCTTCGACCCGGCGCCGCACAGGGCGCCGTCGGTGAGGGCGACGCCGGCGCGCTCGCGGAAGAAGTCCGCGGGCGGGCCCTGGATGCCGAGCCGGCTGACGTCGAGCCATGCCAGGTACGTGGCATCCGGTGCGCTGAAGCGCGCGCCGGGGAGCTCTTCGCGCACGAGCTGGGACAGCAGGCTCCGATTGCCGGCGAGATAGCGGTTGACCTCGTTCAGCCACTCGCCGCCGTGCGCGTAGGCGGCCGTCGACGCGATGACGCCCAGGGTCGATGCACCGTGCATGACAGCGAAGCCGAAGCGGCGGTAGACCCGGTCGTCGGCGTCGTTCGAGGTGATCAGCTGCGCGGCCTTGAGCCCCGGGGTGTTCCACGCCTTCGACGAGCTCGTCCCCGTGACCGCGTGATGCGCGGCCGCGTCCGACACGGAGGCGTAGGGGATGTGCGTGCGGTCGCCGAAGCGGATCGGCGCATGGATCTCGTCGGCGAACACCCGGCCGCCGTGACGCTCGACGATGGCCGCGATGGCCTCCAGCTCGGCGCGTTCGAGCATCGTGCCCGTGGGGTTGTGGGGGTTGCAGAGCACGAGGGTGCGGGCACCGGCCTCGAACGCCGCGTCGATCGCGTCGAGATCGTGCGACCAGCGGCCGTCCGTGACGATGCCGGGCACCTCGACGACCCGCCGCCCGATGGAGGGAAGATATGTCAAGAACGGCATGTAGGCCGGGGTGGGAACGATGACGGCCGAGCCGGCGGGGCTGTACTCCTCGACGGCGACCCGCAGCGCTGCCATGACGTCACTGACCGGGTGCACCCGATCGGGGTCGACCTCCCACCCGTACTCCCGGCGCATCCAGTGCGCTGTCGCGACCCCGAGTTCGGCGGCCGTCGGCGGCGAGAGGTATCCGAGCGTCTGATCGTCGATCGCGCGGTGCAGCGCCTCGGCGACGACCGGAGCCGTGCCGAAGTCCATCTCGGCGACCCAGGCGCCGATGGTTCCGGGATGCAGGCTCCACTTGCGGCTCGATGGGCGCTCGAGTTCTGCACGGCTGCGCCGGTCGAAGGGATGCGTCGCATCGAGCACTCCGCTCAACGCCGTGGCCCCCGACATCCCGCACCGCCTCCGATCCCACCCCGCAGCTCGCCCACGGGAACCACCATGCTGACACGGAGGGCCTTCGAACGCGGCGCCGTGTTACGCCTTGAGTCGACCCGGCCCGCTCGCCCCGGCACGCTGCGGCATCAGCCGAGCCGGCCGTCGCCGGGACGTGCGACGCGCAGCCAGCGGTAGCCGTAGGGCGGCAGTTCGACCTCGACGCGGGAGCCCCGACCGGGCCTGAGCACGTCGTCGCCGAAGAGATCGCGGAGGGCCACGTCATCGGGTTCGTCGCCCAGATCGATCTCTGCCACGGCGGGCACCTCGCTGAAGTTGTGCAGGGCGATCATGCGGCCCACGTCGGCGCGGAGACTGTGCACGAGCACGGAGCGCGCCTTCTGCGGCTGAACCTCCAGCGCGCCCCAGCCGATCTCGGCCGAGGTGCGGTAGCGCGACGCGAGGTGCCTGATGAACTGCAGCAGCGAGTGCTCGTCGTTGCGCTGGTCCGACGCGTTGATGTGCCGCGGCGCGTAGCCGTCCGGGGGGAAGGGCGCCGGCATCCTCGACGCGGCAGCGCTTGTGAACCCGCCCTTGTCGTCCGGCCCCCACTGCATCGGCGTGCGCACCGCGAGGCGGCCCTTGATCTCGGGGTTCTCCCCCATTCCGATCTCCTCGCCGTAGAAGAGCACCGGCACGCCGGGGAGCGAGAACAGCAGGCTGTAGACCATGCGCACGCGCCGCGGATCGCCGCCCAGCATCGGCGGGAGGCGGCGGGTGATGCCGCGGTCGTAGACGCGCTGCGACTCATCGGGCGCGAGCGCGTCGAAGACCTCGTTGCGCTGACTCTCGGTGAGCTTGTCGAGGGTGAGTTCGTCGTGGTTGCGCACGAAGTTCGCCCAGGCCGCCTCGGGCGGGATCTCGGGCCGCGCGGTCAGCGTCCGGATGAGCGGCGCGGGATCGGAGCGCACCAGAGACAGGTACATCGACTGCATCGACATGAAGTCGAACTGCAGGTCGAGCTCTCCCCCGCGCTGGCCGCCGAAGTAGGCGACCTGGTCGCGGTAGGGCACGTTCACCTCGCCGAGCAGCACGGCCTCGCTGCTGCGGCGCTGCAGGAACCGCTTCAGGTCGCGCAGGAACTCATGGGGGTCGCCCATCTCCACGCCCTCGGGGGGTGCGATCAGGAAGGGCACCGCGTCGACCCGGAAGCCCGAGACGCCCAGCTGCAGCCAGAAGCCGATGACCTTGGCGATCTCGTCGCGCACCCTCGGGTTGGCGATGTTGAGGTCGGGCTGATGCGCGTAGAAGCTGTGCAGGTAGTACTGGCCCGTCCGCTCATCGAGCTCCCACACGCTCGCCTCCTCTCCGGGGAACACGGTCGGCTGCTGCTTCTTCGGCGGCTCATCGCGCCAGATGTAGTAGTCGCGGAAGCGTGAGGTGCGGCTGCGGCGGGCGTTGACGAACCACGGATGCCGATCGGACGTGTGGTTCACGACGAGGTCGACGATCACGCGGATGCCGCGGTCGCGAGCCGTGCGGATCACCTCGACGAGCTCACCATGGCTCCCGAGTCGCGGGTCGACGCCGTAGAAGTCGGTGATGTCGTAGCCGTCGTCCCGGTCGGGCGAGGGAAAGAACGGCATGAGCCACAGGCACGTGATGCCGAGGTCGGCGAGGTAGTCGATGCGGCGGGCGAGGCCCTCGAAGTCCCCCGTGCCATCGCCGTTGCCATCCATATAGGTTTCGATGTCGAGGCAGTACACGACCGCGTTCTTCCACCACAGATCGCCGGTGTCGGTGATCTTCACAGGAGCCCCCTCAGCGCGGGCAGCAGTTCGCGCTCGGCACGCTCGATGAACGCGGATTGGTCCTTGCCGACGTGGTGAAGGTAGAGCCGATCGAACCCGGCGGCCGCCCGGTGTGCGATCTGCTCGGCGAGATCGCCGGCCTCGGTGGCGATGAGCACCGACTTCTTCAGGGTCGCATCGTCCACGCCCTCGGCCGCCGCGTCGAAGTCCTCCGGCTGCTCGAGGTCCCAGAGCCGCGGGCCGGTGACGGCTGCCTGCCGCCACTGGTCGCGCACGATGGCGAGGGCGGATGCGTCGTCGTCGGCCAGGCACACATGCACCTGCAGCGAGAGCGGGCCGCGCCCGCCCGCCTCCCGGTAGCGGTGCACGAGGGAATCGAGCGCCGGCCGGTCTTGCGCGACCGTGACGAGCCCGTCGGCCCACGCCGCGACGTGCGCGGCGGTGTGCGGCGCGACGGCGGCGGCGAACAGCGGCGGTGGCTTCGCCGGCCTGCTCCAGACCCGCGCGCGATGCACCCGCACGGTGCCGTCGACGTCCACCTCCCGACCCTCGAGCAGCCGGGCGATCACGGCGTGCGATTCGTCGAGCCGCACGTCACGGAACTCCTTCTCGGGCCACGGGTCGCCGGTGACGTGCTCGTTCATGGCTTCGCCGCTGCCCAGGCACGCCCAGAACCTGCCGGGGAACATCTCCTCGAGCGTCGCGATCGCCTGTGCGGTGATGACCGGGTGGTACCGCTGACCGGGCGCCGTGACGACGCCGAACGAGAACGACGTGCGGGCGAGGGCGGCGCCGAGCCAGCTCCAGGCGTACCCCGACTCGCCCTGCCGCACCCCCCACGGGGCGAGGTGGTCCGAGCACATGGCGCCATCGAAGCCGGCGGCCTCGGCATCCTGCACGGCCTCCAGCAGCGCGCTGGGAGGAAGCTGCTCGTGCGAGGCGTGGTAACCGATGAGGGCCATCCGGCGAGTCTTCCGCGCGCTCCCGGCCCGGGCAACGCCTTGCACATCGCGCGCGCATCCGGTACGCGGGCTGCCGCTCCGCGGCGCGTCCCGCCGCGGGGCGCGCATCCGGCCCTGCGGCGCGCGAGTGTAAGCCCGGACGCGCCGAAAAATCTAGCCCCCTGGGTTCTTGCAGGGGCGTCGCACAGTGGAAGGACCGATCCCCACGACCACATCGGAGGCGTCATGTACTTCCACGTCCAGAGGCTCATCAACGAGATCGAGCAGGACGAGCCGGATCCCGCCGCCGCGAACGCCCTGCAGGAAGGGCTCGGCGGACAGTTCGGCGAGATGCGCACGATGATGCAGTACCTGTTCCAGAGCATCAACTTCCGCGGGCCTGCGGCGAAGCCCTACCGCGACCTGATCCAGGGAATCGGCACCGAGGAGATAAGCCACGTCGAGCTTCTCGGCACGACGATCTCGCGACTCCTCGACGGATCGCCTCGGTACCGCGGCAAGCCCACCGATCCGGTCGACGAGCCCGGCGCGGGCGGGGCCACCCCGCTCGCTGTCGCCCTGTCCGAGAGCAACATCCATCATTACCTCGTAGGCGCCCAGGGGGCGCTGCCGGTGGATGCCGCGGGCAACCCCTGGAGCGGGAGCTACGTGTACAACTCCGGCAACCTGGTGCTCGATCTGCTGTACAACCTGATGCTCGAATCGACCGGGCGCCTGCAGAAGTGCCGCCTGTACGAGATGACCGCCAACAAGACGGCTCGCTCGACGATCTCGTACCTCATCGTGCGAGACCAGGCGCACGAGAACGCCTACGCGAAGGCGCTCGAGACGCTCGGCGTGAACTGGCGCATCTCGCTTCCCATCCCGAAGACGAGCGCCGAGCAGTTCCCCGAGGTGAAGAAGCTGCTCGATCTCGGGCTGCAGAGCAAGCAGTTCTCGTTCGACCTGACCGCCGAATCGGAGGCCGGGAAGATCTTCCAGGGCATGTCCCCGTCCAAGGACGGAACGAGCCTCGACGCCTCGGAGCAGGCGCCGGAGGGCGTTCCCTCCGTCATCTCGCCCGAACGCCTGGAGGAGTTCTCCCCCGGAACCGACCCCGCTCTGCGGGAGCTGATCGAGGCGACCGCCGCCATGGAGATGGCCGAGATCGAGGCCACCTTCGGAGCCATGAAGTAGCCGTTCCTCACCGACCAACACCCCGGCCGAAGGGCCGGACAACCGAAAGGGGCACCATGTCCGAGAGTTATGGATCGGGCTCACCGACGAGCACCGATGCGTCCACCCCGAGCGGAAGCACGGTGGATGCAGCCAAGAACGAAGCGCGCGAGGTGAAAGACACCGCATCGGCCGAGGCCGGCCACGTCGTCGAGACGGCGAAGTCCGAAGCCGGTGCGGTCGCCGCGGAGGCCAAGACGCAGGTGAAGCGGCTCTACGCGCAGACGACGAGCGAGCTTCGTGACCAGGCCGCGACGCAGCAGCAGCGCGCGGCGGCCGGTCTCGCGTCGATGGGCGACGAACTGCGGGCTCTCGCCGCCGGCGAGAAGCCCGAATCGAGCGGCATCGCGTCCGATCTGGTGCGCGAGGCATCCACCCGGGTGTCGGATCTCTCGTCGTGGCTCGGCGACCGCGACCCGGGTTCGCTGCTGCAGGAGGTCAAGTCCTACGCCCGCCGCAGGCCTGGCACGTTCATCGCCCTGGCCGCGGTCGCGGGAATCGTGGCGGGCCGCCTCGCCCGGGCGCTCACCGAGCACAACGCCGACGAGAAGGCCGACCGGGAGCGCCTGTCGGCGAGCCCGAGCGCGGCCGCCGGCCCGAGCCTCCCGACCGGCGGGACGACCTCCTACCCCGGGTCCACCGCCGGCGCGCCCGTGCCGCCGGCAACCGTCGACGACCTGACGGAGACCCCCCTCTACGCGGAGCGGACGGCCTCGATTCAGGGCGGTGCGACGCAGGAGGGAACCGGCGATGTCCGACGCGACTCCCTCTGAGCAGAAGGCCGCGAACACCTCGCTGGGCGAACTGCTTGGCGAGGTCACGAGCGACCTCTCGACGCTCATGCGGCAGGAACTCGAACTCGCCAAGGCCGAGTTGAGGGAGTCCGCGAAGAAGGCGGCGAAGGGCGGCGCCATGCTGGGCGGCGCCGGATACGCCGGCCATCTGACCGTGCTCTTCCTCTCGATCGCCCTGTGGATGGCGCTGGCGTACCTGATCGGTCTGGGCTGGGCCGCCCTGGTCGTCGCCGTCATCTGGGGCGTGGTCGCGGCGATCCTCTTCGTCGTGGGCCGCAAGAAGTTCCAGGAAGTCGAGGGCGCTCCCCAGACGGTGGAGACCCTCAAAGAGATACCCGATGCATTCAGCAGAAATGAGGAGAACCGATGAGCACTTCGCCCGACGCGATCCGCGCCGATATCGAGGAGACACGCAGGGAGCTCGGCGGCGACGTCGATGCCCTCGCCGACAAGGTCACGCCGTCCAAGATCATGGACCGCCAGAAGGGCAGGGTCAAAGACGCCATCGGCTCGGTGAAGGACCGCATCATGGGGGTGGCTGACGACGCCGGATCCGGCCTGCACGACGCCGGTGCGGGCATCGGGGACGCCAAGGACCGCGTCGTCGCCAAGGCCCAGGGCAATCCCCTCGCCGTGGGGCTCGTCGCCTTCGGGGTCGGCCTCGTCGTGGCATCCCTCATTCCCGCGTCGGAGAAGGAGAAGGATGTCGCGGCAAACGTCCAAGACGGCGCCCAGCCGCTCGTCGAGAAGGCGAAGGATGTCGCGAAGGAGGTCGGTGAGCACCTGAAGGAGCCGGCCCAGCAGGCCGCCACCGCCGTGAAGGACACGGCGACGGATGCGGCGCAGACCATCAAGGCCGAGACGAAGGATGCCGCGGCCGAAGTGAAGGGCAAGGCTCAACAGGCCCGCGAGAACGTATCGGGCAGCTGACCGAATCGAATCGTCCATTCGGCGGGGAGACGGGCGACCGTCTCCCCGCCTCCATTCCCCCCGCCTCCATTCCCAGGTGACCCCATGACCAACGACGCTTCCCTCCGCCGCACCGACGACGACACGCGGGACGCTCCCGACCCCGAAGACCCGAGAAAGCCCGATTCGCCGAAGGACCTCCAGAAGCGCTCGTGGAGGTACATCGCGCTGAAGAGCGCGCGGGAGTTCTCCTCCGACCAGTGCACCGACATCGCCGCGGCGCTGACCTACTTCGGCGTGCTGTCGCTCTTCCCGGCACTCATCGCCGTGTTCGCCCTCCTCGGCCTGCTCGGTCAGCGCGGTGAGGCCACCGACGCGATCCTCGGCATCGTCAGCGCCGTTGCGCCCGGCGACAGCGCCGACGCCCTCCGGGGTCCGATCGAAGAGCTCGCCGGCTCGCCGGCGAAGGGATTCGCCCTGGTCTCCGGCATCCTTCTGGCCATCTGGTCGGCCTCCGGATACGTCGGCGCCTTCAGCCGGGCGATGAACAGGATCTACGAGATACCGGAGGGCAGGCCGTTCTGGAAGCTGAAGCCCGTTCAGCTGCTCGTCACGGTCATCGCGATCGTGCTCGTCGTCATCGCGGCCGTGCTCCTCGTCGTCTCGGGGCCCGTGGCCGAGGCGGTCGGCGGGGCGCTCGGACTCGGTGAGCTCGCGACGACGCTGTGGAACATCCTGAAATGGCCGGCGCTGGCGTTCGTCGTCGTGCTGATCATCGCGATCCTCTACTACGCCACGCCGAACGCGAAGCAGCCGAAGTTCCGCTGGCTGAGTCTCGGAGCCGTGGTGGCGATCCTGGCGATCGTCATCGCGACGCTGCTTTTCGGCCTGTACGTGACGAACTTCTCGAACTACGACCGCACCTACGGTTCGATGGCCGGCGTCGTCATCTTCCTGCTCTGGCTCTGGATCGTGAACATCGCCCTGCTCTTCGGCGCCGAGTTCGACGCGGAGCTCGAACGCGGGCGCCAGCTGCAGGCCGGCATCGAGGCCGAGGAGACCATCCAGCTTCCGCCCCGCGACACACGGAAGATCGACAAGGCCGAGGCGAAGGAGAGCAAGGACATCGAGGAGGGGCGCCGCATCCGTCGGGCCTCTACTCACGAACCGGACCGCCGTCAAGGAGGCTGACGTCCGGGGGCCCCGACCCTAGCCTTGACGCATGCGCACCGTGTTCGGGTCGTGGACAGCCGTCATCGTGGTCGGGCTGGTCTACATGTACGTCATCGCTCTGTCGGGGCGGTGAGTCATGCGCAACGCGATCAAGCGACACGGCCTCAGCATCTTCTTCGGCCTGATCTTCGTGCTCGCACTCGTGGGGCAGTCCCTTGCCGGGCTCGCGGTCTTCAACGAAGACCAGCAGTCGCACGGACTGCCCCCGGTGACCTACGTCGACTTCGTCACGTCGTCGCAGTTCGTCGTCGATGTCGCCGAGAACTGGCAGTCGGAGTACCTCCAGTTCTTCCTGTTCATCCTCGCGACCGTCTGGCTGGTGCAGAAGGGCTCACCCGAGTCGAAGAAGGTCGAGGATGCCGGTCCGGGCGATGACCGGACCGAACTCATCGGAAAGCACGCGCGCCCCGACTCGCCGCCGTGGGCGCGCGCGGGCGGCTGGCGCACGATGGTCTACTCGAACTCGCTCCTGCTCGTGATGGGCAGTGTGTTCCTCGCATCGTGGCTCGTTCAGTCCATCGCCGGCACGGTGGTCTTCAACCACGAACAGCTCGAACACGGAGCCGGCCCGATCACGTGGGGCCAGTATCTCGTCGAGGCGGACTTCTGGAACCGCACGCTGCAGAACTGGCAGTCCGAGTTCCTCGCCGTCGGGTCGATGATCGCCCTCTCCATCTATCTGCGCCAGCGTGGGTCATCCGAATCGAAGCCCGTCGGCGCGCCGCATCACGAGACCGCCGTCGAGGCGGAGTGAATCCGCGCTCAGCGCGGTGGTGCGAGCGCGGTCACGCCGGTGCGCGCCGGGGTGCGATCGGCGGGAAGGAGGGGATCGGCACCGGCCTGGTCGATCGGGGCGTCTCCTTCTGCGCGATCACCGCGTCGGCGGCGTTCAGCGCATCGTCCAGTTCGGCGAATCGCGTCGGAGCGTTCGTGCTCCGGATCCACACGACTTCGATGTGGTCATCGACGAGCTCCATGAACGCCACCACCCGGCGTCCGTCATCCTCGGGGAGCGTGCCGTCGCAGACGCGCCATCCGCTCTCGCCGACGTGGGTCAATTCCGCTCGTCGGTCCATGGTGCCGCCCGCCATCGGACCCACCCCTCTCTGTGTGATGCCGCCACGCTCGATGGTGGCGAATGTCGCACGCGCGACGGTGTCGAATGTCGTCACTCGTGCCGGTCCGCGGGCCGAACCTCGGCGCGCCGGGCCGACCACGCGGCCGTAGGCGGCCGCTCATCGTCGCGCTCGCGATGCGCGCGCCGCTCGGGGTGTTCGCGAGTCCACTGCGCGCGCTGGTTCGAATCCCGGCGGTCCATCGTCATGTGCTCACCTCTGCCGTGTCACCGTCTTTGGCGTCGTAGCCCAGCGTGCCTCACATCCGGCGTGGGCGAGAGGGGCTTGACGGTGCGCGGATCGCGGACTAGGCGATGCAGACCCGCGCCATGACACCCGGCGGGCGGGGAGGCTACGCCGCACCTCCGTCCGCGTCAAGGGTCTGAATCCGGCCGCGAGTTGCACCTACCGTCATCCCACCGCCCACTTCTCCCCGGCGGTGAAGGGTGCATTCGATGAAGAATTCCAACGGGCGGATTCCCGCCGCCGTGCTCACCGGCCTGCTGGCCGTCGCCCTGGCGTCGTGCGCCGTCGGGACCGGCGGCGCCGACGACTCCGACGCCGACTACGACCCGGACGCCGACCTTTCGGGCAGCGTGACCGTGATGGGCTTCTCCGGAGTCGACGAAGTCGCGACTTCCCGCGTCGCGCTCGCTGAGGAAGCGCTGGGGGATGTCGAGGTCGAACTCATCGAGGGCGACCTCGACCTGCAGCAGTTCCTCTCGTCCGTGGCATCGGGCAATCCCCCGGAGCTGCTGTACGCAAACCGCGACCAGATCGGATCGCTCGCCGCTCGGGGAGCGATCATCCCCCTCGACCGCTGCATCGAGGGCGAAGGCATCGACACGGCGCAGTTCGTTCCCGCCGCCATCGCCCAGGTGACGCTCGACGACCAGATCTACGGCATCCCGGAGTTCAACACCGTGCAGTTGACGATGGCGAACGCCGACCTGCTCGCACAGGCGGGCGTCACCATCGAGGACGTGAACGGGTCGGACTGGGATGCGGTGAGCGCCGCCAATCAGGCCCTCGTCGTGCGGTCAGGCGGTGGCCTCGCCGTGATCGGCTACGACAGCAAGCTGCCTGAGTTCCTGCCGCTCTGGGCGAAGGCCAACGGCGCCGACCTGATCAGCGAAGACGGCCGCACAGCGCAGCTCGATGATCCGGCCGTCATCGAGGCGCTCACGTGGGCCGTCTCGATCTACGACGCGCAGGGTGGGTTCAGCGATGTCAAGGCATACCGCGACTCCGCCGACTTCTTCGGTGAGGGCAACCAGTTCGCCACCAGCGTGCTGGGCGCGATGCCGATGGAGCAGTGGTACGTCAACGTGCTCAACGATGAGTCGCCCGATGCCCCGCTCGCGTTCGACACCGTGCGCGACCGCACGGGCAAGACGCTCGCGTACGCGTCGGGTTCCGCGTGGGCGATCCCCGCGGGGAGCGCGAACCCAGAGGCGGCGTGCCGCTGGGCCCGCGTGATGACCTCGGTCGACGCGTGGGAAGCGGCGGCCAACGCCCGCATCGAAGCGCGAGAGGCCGACGGCAAGCCGTTCACCGGCATCCTCACCGGCAACGCCGAAGCCGACGCGATGATCGAGGGCATGGTGACCTCCGGCGGCGAGCCGTGGGACACCGCGGTCCGCAAGATGTACGAAGCGAACGGCAGCACGTTCTCGCTGCCGGCGAATCCGGCCGATGCGGAGTTCACGACGGCGTTGCAGGATGCCGTGAATTCGGTGCTGAACGGTCAGGCCACCGCCGAGGAGGCCATGGCCACGGCGCAGGAGAACGCGCAGAAGGCGCTCGACGAGGCCTGGGCAGAGCTCGAGGCGGAGGAGTGACGTGACCGCGGGAGCCACCGTCGCCGGGAGGGAGATCCCGCCTCCTCCCGACGAGCGCGCCCGTGCGCGCTCCCGCAAGAGGGCATCGCGCCGCAACGTGGGCTCCGCGCTGCTCTTCCTCTCGCCGTGGATCATCGGCTTCGTGGTCTTCACCGCGTGGCCGCTCATCTACAGCGCGTACCTTTCGCTGACCGACTACGACGTCATCAACGACCCTCGGTTCGTCGGCTTCGAGAACTTCGCCGAACTCGTCTCCGATCCGAAAGTCGCGCTGGCGCTCGCCAACACCTTCCTCTTCACCGCGGTGCAGGTGCCGCTCTACGTGATCGTGTCGCTGGCGCTCGCGCTGCTGCTCCAGCGGGCCAGCCGGTCGGCCGGATTCTTCCGGACGATCTTCTTCCTGCCGAAGATGACGCCGCCGGTGGCAGTCGGCATCCTGTTCCTGCTCCTCTTCAACGGCCAGAACGGCGTGATCAACCAGGTGCTCGGATGGTTCGGCATCGACGGGCCCGCCTGGACGACCGACCCGAACTGGATCAAGCCGGGCCTCATCATGATGAGCCTCTGGACCGTCGCGGCATCCGTCATCATCCTCCTCGCCGCCCTGCAGAACGTGCCCGAAGAGCTCTACGAGTCCGCGCGGCTCGACGGCGCGGGTTTCTGGCGGCAGTCGTTCAGTGTGACGCTGCCCCTGATCAGTCCGGCACTTTTCTTCATCATCGTCGTCAACACGATCGCCGGCCTGCAGACCTTCGACGAGGCGTACACGGCATTCTTCGGCGCCGGCAACACGACCTACAGCAACGATGCGGCGCTGTTCTACGTGATCTACCTCTTCCAGCAGGCGTTCGAGTTTCTGAACATGGGCTACGCCTCGGCGATGGCGTGGCTGCTGTTCGGCCTGATCATGATCGTCACGGCGGTGCAGCTGATCGTGTCGAGGCGGCTCGTGTACTACGAGGGCGAGGCGCCGAGGTGAGCCGCGTCCTTCCGCCGGGGGTGCCCTCGGGAGCCCCCGACCCGGATTTCGAGCTCGACCCGCGGGCCCGCACCGTGGGCGCGGACACCGACAGGCCGCGCTCGCGGCCGGTCCCCGGCCTCGCTGCCCGCGCGTCGAAGGCTCCCCCGCGCAACGTCGGCAAGACGGTGCGGCGCGTCCTCGTGATCACCGCCCTCTCCGTGCTGGCCGTCATCTTCGCGTATCCCTTCATCTGGCTGATCAGCGCGTCGTTCAAACCCCGCGGTGAGGTGTTCGACAACAAGCTCATCCCCGAGACCTTCACCCTCGACAACTACGTGCAGGTATGGATCGAGGCGCCGCTCGGGCTCTGGCTGCTCAACACGCTCATCGTGACCGCGCTCGCCTCGGTGACGGTGGCCCTGTCGAGCGCGATGGTCGCGTGGGGCTTCTCGTACTTCCGCTTCCGCGGGCGTGGCCCGCTGTTCGCGCTCGTGCTCGGTTCGATGATGCTGCCCGGTGCCGTGACGATGATCCCGACCTTCCTGATCTGGAACTCCCTGGGGATGGTCGGCACGCTCACTCCCCTCTGGGCGGGCAATCTCTTCGCCAGCGCGTTCTACGTCTTCCTCATCCGCCAGTTCATGCTGGGTCTCCCGCGCGACCTGTTCGAGGCGGCACGCGTGGACGGCGCGTCGCAGTGGGCGGTGTTCTGGCGCATCGCACTGCCGCTGAGTCGCCCGGTGCTGGCTGTGACGCTGGTCTTCGAGGTGCAGGCGGTGTGGACCGACCTGATGCGGGCGCTCATCTACCTCCGTGACTCGTCGACCTTCACCATCCCGCGCGGCCTGAAGTCACTCGTCGACGCCTTCGGCTTCGGCGGCGAGTGGCACTGGGAGATCATCGTGACCGCGAGCGTCATCGCCACGATCCCGATGATCATCATCTTCTTCATCGGCCAGCGGCAGATCATCCAGGGCATCAGCACCTCCGGCCTGAAGGGCTGATACGGCGGTCAGGCTCAGCGGCTGCGGAGCCGCACGCTGCCGGCCGAGATGGAGACATCGATGGCGTTCTGCGCAGAGCTCGAGGTCTCGAGGTCGTTGCGGACGTTGCCGGCGGACTCGCTGACGGTGACGGCGTAGGCGTCGTCGGGCAGCGTCAGCTCGAGACTGCCGGCGCTCACATCGATCGTCGTGTCGGTGGGGGCGTCGCCCGTGAAGTCCGCGACCATCGCGCCGGCGCTGACGGTGAGATCGGCGGTGCGCACGTCGGCGATGTCGAGCTCGGCTCGTCCGGCGGCCACCTCGGCCGAGAGGGTTTCGGCGGCCCCGTCCACCTGCAGGTCGCCGGCCGACACATCGAGCTCGAGCTCCCCGAATCCGCCGGTCGTCGTGAGCTTGCCGGCGGCGAGCTCGAGGTGGGCGTCGAGGTCGCCGTCGAGCGCGCGCGGCAGGGTCAGCGTGGCTCGGGTCGGCCCGCTCATCCAGCCGCCGAACCACCAGCCGTCGAGCCAGCCGCGGTGCGGCGACGCGACGGTCAGCGTGTCGCCCTCGCGCTCGAAGGTCCAGTCGCCGCGACCGGGGCCGCTCGTGATATCCAGCACGGCCTCCTCGACGTCGCCGAAGGCGACGTCGAGGGTGCCGGCCGAGGCCTCGACATCGAGCTCGGCGATATCGTCGACCGCCAGCGTGCGGGTGATCGTCTCAGTGCTCGCCGAGCCGACCGTGGCGACCGCGGCGCCGCCCACCGTGACGACCGCGACCAGACCGCCGAGCACCGCCGCGAGGATCGCGATGACGCGTCCGGCGGGCGGGCCGGATGCCGGCGGCACAGCGCCGGACGCCGATGGCAGCGGGCCTTCTGCCGGCGGCACAGGCCCCCCGGCGGGCGGGAGCGGGGGCGGCGGGGGCGGGGTGAAGTCGTTCGTGGTCATGTCATGCTCCTGTCTGCGGCGATCCGCCGCCGTGCTCGAGGTGGGCGAGGGCTGCGAGCACCCGCCGGTTTCCCGAATCGTCCTGCTCGAGACCGAGCTTCTGGAAGACCGCCGTGATGTGCTTCTCGACGCTGCCCTCGGTGAGGTGCAGCGTCCGCGCGATCGCCTGGTTCGACTTCCCCTCTGCGAGAAGCCCGAGCACGGTCGATTCGCGCGCGGTCAGCCGCTGCATCCGCTCGTCGACCTGCCGGCGACCGAGCAGCTGCGCCACGACCTCCGGGTCGAGCACCGTGCCGCCCGCGGCGATCTGCTCCACCGACTCGAGGAATTCCGTGACGTCGGCGACCCGGTCCTTCAGCAGGTAACCGAGCGCACCCCCGCGTCCCCCGATCAGGTCGGCCGCGTAGCGCTCCTCGACATACTGCGAGAGCACGAGCACCGGCAGATGGGGGTTCGCCGCGCGGAGGCGGAGCGCGGCGCGGATGCCCTCGTCGGTGAAGGTCGGGGGCAGGCGCACATCGAGGATGCAGAGATCGGGGCGGCCGGCGGCCACCGCGTCGTCGAGGCTAGTGGCGTCGGGGATGGCGGCGACGACATCGTGCCCGGCATCCTCGAGCAGTCGCACGATGCCTTCGCGCAGAAGGACGGAGTCTTCGCAGATCAGGATGCGCACGGGACGTTCACCTCCACCTGTGTCGGACCGCCCACCGGGCTGTCGAGCCGGAAGGTGCCGCCGGCGGCGACCACCCGGTTCGAGATGCCGTCGAGCCCGCCGCCGGGCGTGAGGTGGGCGCCGCCGATGCCGTCGTCCTCGACCCGCGCCCAGATGGCGCCGTCTTCTCGCTCGCGCACCAGCACGCGGCACTCCGATGCCCGCGAGTGCTTGGCGGCGTTGGTCAGCGACTCGGCGATGACGAAGTACACCGCGGCCTCCGTCACCGCGCTGCAGCGGCGGGTGAGCCGCACATCGAGCAGCACGGGGATGTGCGAGCGGGCGGCGAGGGCCGACAGCGCGGCATCGAGTCCGCGATCATCGAGCACCGAGGCGTGGATGCCGCGGGCGAGCTGGCGCAGCTCTGTGATGGCCGCCTTGGTGGAGGTGTGCGCCTCGGCGATGAGCGCCTTGGCGGCATCGGGATCGGCGTCGACCTTCTGCTGCGCGAGCCCCAGCGTCATACCGACCGAGACGAGGCGGGGCTGGATGCCGTCGTGCAGATCGCGCTCGATGCGCGTGCGCTCCACCTCAGCCGCGCGCACCGCGCCCGCACGCTGCGTGCTCGATGCGTGTGCCGCGTCGGCGAAGAGCTGCTCGCGGGAGGGGATCATGACCGATCGCGAGATGAGACCGTGCAGCAGCGCGAGCCCGACGATGGCGGCCACGGCGAGCAGCGCGATCAGCACCCCCGCGACCGGGGCCCAGGCGACGGGAATCTCGACGTCGGTGCGGCCGAGCGAGACGGCGGCGGTGTCGGCGTACAGCGGGGCGAAGGCAGACACGAGCCCCGAGGCGGCGAAGCCCAGCGCGGCGAGCGCGATCAGGCCGAGCACCGTCGAGATCACGAAGTTGGCGAGCGCCCGCCACGACGCCGGGTCGATGAACTGCAGCCAGAGCGTGTGGAGGAAGCCGGCGAAGCCGGTGCGGCTGCTGCGCCGCAGGCGACGAGCCGGCAATTCGATGCCGTAGAGGCCGCCGACGCGGGCCGTCTCGAGCCAGCTGAGGCCGAACAGGGCGTACGCGAACGCGATGAGGCCGAGCACTCCGATGCCGAAGAGCACCAGGAAGGGAACGGATGTCGCGAGCAGTCCGAAGATCGCCCCGAGGATGACGGGGCCGATCCAGCCGAGCGCGAACAGGTGCCCGACGGCGCCGGCGAGGGTCAGTGGCCGCGCGATGGGCACGCGCTGGGGAAGCGGTGATGTCATGCCTCCACGCTAGGTGCGGGGCTGCGTCTGCGCCCCCGAGGCAGCCGCAGACTTCGTTTCGGGTTAACCCCCGCAGTTTCGGGCCGCTCTGCCGTGGCGTGCGCTAGCGTGAGGCCGAGTCAGCCCCACCCCACCCGCAGGGAGATCTGTGTCGACGACGATCATGATCCGGGCCGAGCATGCCGCCGGAGAGCGGCGGGTCTCGGCCACTCCAGACAGCGTCAAGAGGCTCGTCGCTGCCGGCGCCACGGTGCTCGTCGCCTCGGGTGCCGGAGCCGGAGCGCTCCTGACCGACGCCCAGTACGAGGCCGTCGGTGCGCGCATCGTCGCGCCCGCCGACGCCGCCGGGAACGCCCCGCAGGCCGATGTCCATTTCCATGTGCGTCCGCTGGAGCCGAGCGAAGTGTCCGCGCTCCCGGCGGGGGCGGTGACCCTCGGCACGGCGGACCCCTTCACCCACCCCGACAGCGTGGCGGTCGCCCGCGACCGCGGCGTCACGATGCTCGCGCTCGACCTCCTTCCGCGCATCTCACGTGCCCAGTCGATGGACGTGCTCTCGTCGCAGTCGCTCGTCGCCGGGTACCGGCTGGTCACGATGGCCGCCGACGCCTTCGGACGCATGTTCCCGATGTCGATGACCGCCGCGGGCACTCTGGCCCCGGCACGCGTGCTCGTGCTCGGGGCGGGGGTCGCCGGCCTCCAGGCGATCGCGACGGCCAAGCGCCTCGGCGGCGTGGTGTCGGCGAACGACGTGCGCGCGGCATCCGCCGACGAAGTCCGCTCGGTCGGCGGGACGTTCATCGACCTCGACCTCGAGACCGCCGATGCCGCCGGCGGCTACGCCAAGGCGCTCGGCGAAGACCGCGCGCGCCGGCAGCAGCAGCTGCTCGCTCCGCACCTCGCGGCATCCGACATCGTCCTCACCACCGCGGCCGTGCCCGGCCGCGCCGCGCCGCGCCTGGTCACCGCCCAGATGCTCGCGGGCATGCGGCCCGGCTCGGTGCTCGTCGACCTCGCCGCAGAGTCCGGCGGCAACATCGAGGGCTCGGTCGCCGGCGAGCGGCGCGCGGTCGAGGTCGCCGGGGGCGCCATCACTGTGATCGGCGCGCGCAACATCCAATCCGACCTCCCCGTCGACGCGTCGAAGCTGCTCGCCATGAACTACGCCAACTACCTGACCCCGCTGCTCGCGGACGGGACGCTCACCCTCGACTTCGCCGACGAACTCGTCGCCGGCTGCGCCCTCACCCACGAGGGCGCCGTGGTCAATCCGCGCATCGCCGAACTGCTGGAAGGAGCGTCCCGCTGATGGATGCATTCGCCCTCATCACGATCACCGTGCTCGCGATCTTCCTGGGCTTCGAGGTCGTCTCGAAGGTCTCGAGCACCCTGCACACCCCCCTCATGTCGGAGGCGAACGCCATCCACGGCATCATCCTGCTCGGCGCCATCGTCGTCGCCGGGCAGGCCGATGAGCCGGTCACGCTGACGCTCTCGATCGTGGCCGTGCTGCTTGCCACCATGAACGTCGTCGGCGGGTTCGTCGTCACCGACCGCATGCTCGTCATGTTCTCGGGCGGGCGGCGGCAGAAGGCGACCGCTGACAAGAGAGCGGATGCTCCGGCTGACAAGAGAGCGGATGCCGCGGCCGAGGAGGTCGCGAAGTGAGGCTGCTCAGCCCGGAGGTCGTGACGGTCTGCTACCTCGTCGCGGCGGTGCTCTTCATCCTCGCCCTGAAGGGGCTCAGCAACCCGCGCACCGCCCGGCGGGCGAACCTCTTCGGCGCCGCCGGGGCCGCCCTCGCGGTCGTCGCCTATTCGCTCAGCACCGTGCTGAACAATCTCGTGTGGATCGTGCTCGCCGTCGTCGTCGGATCGGTCGTGGCGGTCATCGCGTCGCGCCGCGTGAAGATGACGCAGATGCCGCAGCTCGTCGCCGCGTTCAACGGCGTCGGCGGCGGGGCCGCCGCGCTCGTCGCGGTCGTCGAGGTGACGCACAGCGACAACCCGTGGACGCTCGGCGTCGTGGCTGTCACGACGCTCATCGGCGGGGTGTCGCTGACGGGATCGTTCGTCACGTTCGGCAAGCTGCAGGGCGTCATCACGACGCGGGCCGTCGTCTTTCCCGGCCTGCGGCTGCTGCTCGTCGTGGCCCTCCTCGGGGCGATCGCCCTCGGCGTGACGCTCGCTGTCACCGGCGACATCCTCTTCGCCTACGCGCTCCTCGCGGTCGGCATGCTGCTCGGTGTGCTGCTCGTGCTGCCGATCGGCGGCGCCGACGTGCCGATCGTCATCTCGCTGCTCAACGCCTTCACGGGCCTCGCGGTGGCGGCCTCGGGTCTCGTGCTCGGCAACGTGCTGCTGCTCATCGCGGGGACGCTCGTCGGCGCCAGCGGCACGATCCTGACGATGGCGATGGCCAAGGCCATGGGCCGCACGGTCACCGGCATCGTGTTCGGCGCGTTCACCGCGGTCGCCTCGACGACCCACGGCGCGGCCGATGACCGCCCCATCCGCACGATGGACGCCGACGACGTCGCGATCCTCCTCGAGTACGCGCAGACGATCGTCATCGTGCCGGGGTACGGGCTCGCGGTCGCCCAGGCGCATCACGCGGCGGCCGAGCTCGCCGACCTGCTGCGCGAGGGTGGCGCAGACGTCGTGTTCGGCATCCATCCCGTCGCCGGCCGCATGCCCGGCCATATGAACGTGCTGCTGGCCGAGGCGAACGTGCCCTACGAGGCCCTCGTCGAGATGGACGAGGTGAACGGACGATTCAAGGCGACCGACCTCGTGCTGGTGGTCGGCGCGAACGACGTCGTGAACCCCGCAGCCAAGACCTCGCCCGGCTCGCCGATCTACGGGATGCCGATCCTGGAGGTCGCCGACGCGAAGCAGATCGTCTTTCTCAAGCGCAGCCTCAACCCCGGCTTCGCGGGGATCGAGAACGAGCTGTTCTACGACCCCAAGGTCTCGATCGTGCTGGGCGATGCGAAGGCGACGCTCTCGAAGGTGCTCGCGAGCGTCAAGTCCCCGGCGTGAGCGGGCACGCACAAGCCGAAGGCCCGTGCGCCATACGGCCCGCGGCCCGTGCAACCGCGGTGGGACGCCCTACTCGGTGCGCGTCAGCAGATGCGCCGGGATCGCGAGCGCGAGGCTGACCGCCAGGATGCCGCCGATGAAGACCGGGCCCTGCCACTCGGTGAGCGAGAACGCGAACGAGAAGAGGAACATCCCGCCCAGGAAGAGGACGAAGGTCACGATGACGGCGATTCCGGTACTCATACTTCGCAGTGTCGTCCACAACGGCGCGGCATGCAAGCTGGCGAATCCTTGGTCGCCGGCCCTCTCTACACCTGGGGTTCGGAGGCGCCGCTGAAGAAATCGGCGGTGCGGGCGGCGGAGGCGCGTGCGGACTCCTCGGTCTCCCCTGCCGCGATCGCCGCGTCGCCCCACGCCGCCGCCGTGGCGCGGATGAACGCGAGGCCGTCGACCGATGCGGCCCACTCGGTGGTCTCCACCGGGGCCGACGTGTCGAGCGCGAGGTACGCCGCGAGTCCGAGAAGGCCCTGGTCCCAGCCGACGCCCGTCGCGCCCGGACCGAAGACGTCGTAGAACTCGTAGGGCACGTCGGCGGCGTGCTCGAGCGTAAGGCGCGTGCCGTCTCCTTCAGGAGCGAGTCGTACACGGATGTCGCTCGTGCCGCCCCCGAAGTCCCACGTTGCCGAGAAGCCGTTCGGCGCGTTGCACGTGAGGATCGTGCCGGTGGCGTTGCCCTCGACCTCGTACGTGCCACCGACGCGGAAGTCTCCGGCGACGTTGCCGAACCAGCGCGCGAGGCGCTGCTGGTCGACGATCGCGTCCCAGAGGTCGTCGAGCCCTGTCGGATAGACGTGGCTGATCGTCAGCACGGCTCCGGCCGCGGACTCCTTCCGCTCGATGGTCATGCTGCGCACCCCGTCGGCGACGAGGCGGTCGGCTTCGGCCTTGATGTCGGTCATTCCCGTTCTCCTTGGTTCTTCGTCGTGCGCCGCTCGCGCTTGCCGCGAGCGATCTCGGTCTCGAGGGCCGCGAGCCGCGGCATCCAGAATCGACGGAAGGGCGTCACCCACTCGTCCACCTGCCGCATGCCCTCCGGCTCGAACGAGTACACGCGCCGCGGGCCGTCGGCGCGCGAGGCTGCGAACCCGTTCTCGCGGAGCACGCGCAGGTGCTGCGACACCGCGGACTGGGTGATGCCGAACTCGCGCACGACGGCCTCGGTCAGATCGCCCGCGCTGCGATCGCCGTCCGCGAGCAATTCGAGGAGGCGCCGGCGCACCGGGTCTCCGAGAACATCGAACGCGTGCATACGCCCATAATATTAGTTCGGGCTTATATGAGTCAAGCCTGAAGTGACGCGGGCGCCTCACAACCGGGCGTTGGCCGCGAGCACGACCGCCACGGCCTCGGCCCGAGAGTTCGCCCCGAGCTTGCGCAGCACCCGCGAGATGTGGAACTTCACGGTGTTCTCGCTGATGCCCAGCTCGGTTGCGATGGAGCGGTTGCGACGCCCCTCGGCGAGGAGCTTCAGCACCTCGACCTCTCGCGGGCGAAGGTTCCACGCCGGGTCGGCGGGCCCGACATGCGGCGGATCCAGCGGGATCACGACCGACATCTCGGTGCCCCACCCCGGCGTCGCGTCCACGGTCAGCCGGCCGTCGAGGGCGTGCACGCGCTGCCGGACGAGCTGGAGCTGCGTCGAGGAGTCGGCCGCGACCCCCGGGCCGTCGTCGCGGAGGTGGATGAGCAGGTTGGTCCCGTCGCAATCCCATTGCACGCGCACGCGATTGACCGCCGGGCGATCCACGAGCGCCAGGATCGAGCCGCGCACGACCGCCCGCGCCCCATGGGCGACCTCGCTCGGAAGCGGACGCCCATCGATCGGCGGCTCGACGAACTGCACGTCGATCTCCCGGTAGCGCATGAGCGGACGGAGGTCGTCGCGAAGCCGCTCGAACGCCGTGGTCACGGGCTCTTCGGTCACGGTGCGCACCCGGTCGCTCGCCGTGCGGAGGTGCACGAGACCCTCCGCCGCGATTCCGATGGCGCTGTGCCGCGCCGCGCGGTCGTCGAGCCCCGCCGACCGCAACGCCCCCAGCACGGACTCGAGCGTGGTCGAGTACTCGTCCGCGAGCTCCGTCAGGGCCTCCATGCGCTCGCCGGACGCGGCGCGCGCGAACTGGAGGTACGAGGGCGGCGCGATGTCCGCAGGCTCCTGCACGCGCAGCGCCACGATGCTCCACAGCTGCAGCACCGTCGCCCTGTCGACCTCGTCGGCCGGGCCGGCGGCCATCACCAACAGGGCGCCGTTGCGCGAGACGACCTGGAGCACGGCCGTCGGCACGCCGTTCACCGAGAGTTCGCCGTTTCGCGCCGTGCCGGGCGGCAGCTCGCGGCGCCGTTCGTCGAGGTCGAGGAAGGAGACCCCATCGACGAACGCCGCGTCGCCCACGCTGCGACGATGGCCTCCCCCGGCATCCGCCGCGAGGATGATGAGCCCGTCGTGCGGGACGAACGTGCTCAGCAGGGCCGAGAGCTTGGAGGGCACCTCCCTCGCGGGCGACGTGACGACGTCGGCAAGTTCTCGCAGGATGTGTTCGGTGTGCGCGGGTCCGGGATCGGGCATGCAGCCCACAGTAGGTGCCGCCCATTCCTTTGGGTAGGGCGAATGCCCCATGAGAGGGATCGACCCACCCGAACGGATCAAGGATGCTTGCGGATGTCGGGCGACGGGGCGAAGAAGGAGGACGAGGATGTCGGGAAACAGGGCGGTGGCCTACAAGGGTCCGGGACACGTCGAGGTGGTCGATACTCCGTACCCGGAATTCGAGCTCAAGGACGGGCCGGGCGTCAACCCGGCGAACGTCGGCCGCAAGGTCTCGCACGGCGCGATCCTGCGCACCGTGAGCACCAACATCTGCGGCTCCGACCAGCACATGGTGCGGGGGCGCACCACCGCTCCCGCCGGCCTGGTGCTCGGGCACGAGATCACCGGAGAGGTGGTCGAGGTCGGTCCCGACGTGGAGTTCATCAAGGTGGGTGACATCGTCTCGGTGCCCTTCAACATCGCGTGCGGCCGCTGCCGCAACTGCAAGGAGGGCAAGACCGGCATCTGCCTAAACGTCAACCCCGACCGACCGGGCAGCGCCTACGGCTACGTCGACATGGGCGGCTGGGTCGGCGGTCAGGCCGAGTACGTGCTCGTCCCCTATGCCGACTGGAACCTGCTGCGCTTCCCCGACCGCGACCAGGCGCTCGAGAAGATCCTCGACCTCACGATGCTGTCCGACATCTTCCCGACCGGCTTTCACGGCGCCTACACGGCGGGCGTCGGCCCCGGCTCGACCGTCTACATCGCAGGGGCCGGGCCTGTCGGGCTCGCCGCCGCCGTCGGAGCGCAGCTCCTGGGAGCGGCCGTCGTCATCGTCGGAGATCTCAACGAGGAGCGCCTCGCGCAGGCGCGGTCGTTCGGCTGCGAGAGCGTCGATGTCTCCCGGGGCGACCCCAAAGACCAGGTCGAGCAGATTCTCGGGGTTCCCGAGGTCGACTCGGCGGTGGATGCTGTCGGGTTCGAAGCGCGCGGACACGGTGCGGATGCCTCGCACGAGGCGCCCGCGACGGTGCTGAATTCGCTCATGGACCTCACGGCCGCAGGCGGCGCCCTCGGCATCCCCGGCCTGTATGTCACCGGCGACCCCGGCGGCGTAGACGAGGCCGCGAAGGTCGGCTCGCTGTCGCTGCGCCTGGGCCTCGGGTGGGCGAAGTCGCTGTCGTTCACGACGGGCCAGTGCCCCGTGATGCGGTACAACCGGCAGCTGATGATGGCGATCCTGCATGACAGGGTGCAGATCGCGAAGGCGGTCAACGCCACCCCGATCACGCTCGACGAGGCACCCCAGGGGTACGCCGAGTTCGACCAGGGCGCGGCGAAGAAGTACGTGCTGAACCCGAACGGCTACATCAAGGCCGCATGACAGAAACGGATGCCGCGGCACGAGCGGCGGCATCCATCCCTCTTCCACACTCACCGAGAAAGTAAGGAACAACAGCCATGACCAGTGTCACCCTCGAAGACGCCCGCCGTGTGATCTCCGCCGCCGAGAAGCGTGCCGACGAGATCGGCCAGCCTATGAACATCGCCGTCGTCGACTCCGGCGGCAACCTCGTCGCCCACGTCCGTCAGGACGGCGCGTGGATCGGCAGCGTCAACATCTCGATCAACAAGGCGTGGACGTCTCGCGCGTTCGACATCTCCACGAAGGACCTCGGCGACAACTCGCAGCCGAACCAGCAGTTCTACGGCATCCACGCCACGAACGGCGGCAAGGTCGCGATCTTCGCCGGTGGCATCCCGCTGTCGCGCGACGGAGTCGTCATCGGCGCCGTCGGTGTCAGCGGCGGCTCCGGCGAGCAGGACCACAGTGTCGCCGAGGCGGGCGCCGCCGCCTTCTGACGCCGGACTCGGTGGGCCGCGCCCGGGCTACAGCCCGACGCGCGGCACCCGCACGTCGACCCAGACGAGCCGGTGGTCGCTGCTCGGGAAGGGGAAGACGCCGGTCAGGCGCGACAGCGGATCGGCCTGCACGGGCCAGAAGACCCCCGATGCCGCGACCCGGAGGGCGAGCGAGGGCAGCACGTAGTCCGCGCGAAGGTTGCCGGGAGCGGTGTCGGCGAAGTCCGCGGTGTCGTACTTCGGGTCGCCCTCGTGGGTGGCGTTCGCGCCGCCCTGCAGCGCCGCCGCCTCGCTCGCGCCCGCCGACGCGGGTCGCGGGTCCTGGATCCGCCAGTGGCCGAGCAGCTGGTCGATCGCGGCATCCACCGAATCGCCATCCAGCGGGTCGGCGTTCTGGTCGCCCACGATGACGAAGGAATCGACCAGCCGCAGGCCGCCGCGCTTGCCCGCGTCATCGACGATGTAGCGCGATGTCACGGGTGAGATGTAGTCGCGCCAGAAGCGGATCTCGTCGTGGTTGCGGCGGCCGTTGCGGTCCTCCGGCCCGTCGAACGTGGGTGGCGTCGGGTGCGACGCGAGCACGTGCACCGTGTGCTTGCCGACCGTGATCGGAACGTCCCAGTGCGACTTGCTGGAGAGGCGGATCACCGAGAGCTCCTCGGGGGTGAACCAGTCGTTCGGTGCCGGCGTCGCCGGATCGTCGGGCAGGAGCGCGCCCGGCATGTCCTTCCACAGGAAGTTCTGGAAGGTCCGCACCTTGTCGGTCTGGATCGGGTGCTTCGAGAGCACGACCATGCCGTACTGCCCCTCGAAGAGCCCGAACCCGAAGGCGTCGTCGCCCCCGCCGACGGTCCCGTCGTTGTTGAGGTCGAAGCCGCTCGGGATGCCGGTGTTGGAGGGTGCGACGAAGGCATAGGGGTAGTCCACGGGGGCCGCGCCGTTCTGCGCGACCTCGAGGTAGTTGTCGCGGAACAGGTCGACCACATGGCCGCCCGCGACGTAGTCGAATTCGTTGAGCAGGATGACGTCGGCATTCGCCCGCTGGATCACTTCGGCCACCGTCTTCGCCTGTGCGTTGTCGGGCGTCGACAGGTCGGTCACGAGCTGCCCGGCGGCGCCCCGGTTGAGCGACAGATTGTAGGTGGCGACGCGAAGCGGCTGCTTCTGGAAGAGCACGTCGCCTGGCCCGTGCGTATGCACGGTCGGGGCGGACGGTGCCGCGGACGCAGGGGGCGCGGCCGCGAGCGCTCCGAGCGCGAGGGCGCCGATGGAGGCGGTCGTGACGAGGCTGCGGAGGCGACGGTGGCTGGGCATGAGGATCCTTCGTTCGCGAGATTGCGGGACCGTGCGGGTTCGAGGCTAGATCCCTCGGGTCCTCGGCGCACCCCTGTTCACCAACTCTTCAGACCGGCGTTCCCGAAACCGCTCGGGCGCTTCCGCGGCTGCTCCCCGCTCGATAGCGTGGGAGCAACTCGCTCGTCGTCGCCGGCATCCCGGCGGGAGGAGGGCACCGTGGGAGATCGGGTGGCTGATCCGACGGCGGGCGCAATCGTCACCCGCACCCTCGAAGGGCTGGCGGCGAAGTTCGACGAGACCGAGCAGCGGATGCTGCGGGGGGATGACCCCGAGGGGACCCATGACCACCGCACGACGGTGCGCCGGGTGCGCAGCGTGCTCGCGGCGTACCGTGGCCTGTTCGACAGCGCCGCCGTGAAGCGCCTGCGGAGCGAGCTGAAGGTCTGGGGCGGCGTTCTCGGTGTGGTGCGCGACATCGAGGTGGGCGCAGACCTGGCGGAGGCCGCGATCGACAGTGCCGACGGGCAGGCGGGGGCCCCCGTCCGCCGGCGGCTGGTGGAGCAGGAGCGCGAGGCGGCCGAGCGTGCGCGGGGCCGCGCGGTCGTCGTCCACGACGGCGAGCGGGCGCGCGAGACCCGCCGGCTGCTCAAGGACTTCGCCGCGGATCCCCCGCGCGCCGCTGCCGCGGACGAACCGGCCGAGCGCCTTCGCAAGGCCATCCGCCGCGAACTGCGCCGCACGGAGCGCGCCGCGCTGGCCCTCGACGGATCGCTCGCGCGCCTGCACGCGCTGCGCAAGGCGGCGCGTCGCCTCCGCTACGCCGTGGAGGGCCCGATGGATGATCCGAGCGCGCCCTTCGGCCGGAAGATCGCCCGCGTCGGCGAGCGCGCCCACGCGATCCAGCGCCTTCTCGGCGATCACCGGGATGCCGCGCTCCTCGCGGAGCGGGTCGACCGCGCCGCCGCGCTGGCCGCCAGGGACGGCGAGGACGTCACGGACTACGAGCGACTCGCCGGCATCGCGGTGACGGATGCCGACGCGGCGCTCGCCGGGCTCGACCGGGCACTCGCCCGGCTGAGATCGGCGGCGCGCAAGCTGGGCTGACCCTGTCCGGGCCTACAGATCGTCGTCGTCGAACTCGTCGTCGAGCTCGGCCACCTCGAGATCACCGAGCGCGGCCTCCGATGCGAGCGCCCTGACGATGTTGCCCGTCGCGGCCGCGATCCTGGCCGTGCCCACGATCGGCGCGATCGCCGTCAGCACGCCGCGGATGCTGTCGAGGTCGAGCCCGTCCTCGGCCGCGACATCGAGGTTGAGGGCGTACGACACGGGCGGCGCGTCCACCGCGACGAGCGCCGCGATGCGCACGAGGATCAGGGTGTCGATGTCGAGGGATGACGTCTCGTACGAGTCGACAGTCATGCGTGCAAGCAGGTCCAGGACCGGAGCCTCGGTGGTCGTGTCACTCATGATTGTCCCTTTCAACGCCGTCAGAGAGATGGGTCGGCGCAGCGGTGTCGCTGCCCCACCACCCTCGCAGGACGCCTGTCACAGGAGTGTGAACGCCCGGTTAAGCGGGGCGGAACAGTGCGGCATCCGGATGTGCGCCGCCTGAGCAAGCCACTGCGTAGAGTCGTAGTGAACCGATAACGCTCAGAGAGTGGGGCCCGGCGTGAGCACGAAGCTGACCGTGATCGGAACGGAATCGATCACTCCCGTGGTGAGGCGCGTCTTCTTCCGCACCGATGACCTCTCGGCGTTCGCGGAGAGCGCGGCGACCGATCGGTATGTCAAGATCGTCTTCCCGAAACCCGGTGTGTCCTACCCGGAGCAACTCGACATGCGCGCCCTGCGGGCAACGCTGCCGCCCGAACAGCTGCCCGACGTCCGCACCTACACGGCCCTCTTCCCCGACGTCGCCGAGGGGACTGTCGCGATCGACTTCGTCATCCACGGCGACGAAGGGGTGGCCGGGCCGTGGGCCGCACGCGCATCGGCGGGTGACACCCTCCGGGTGAATGGACCCGGCGGCGGATACCGTCCCGATGCGACCGCAGACTGGCACCTCCTGGTGGGCGACGAATCCGCCATGCCCGCGATCACCGCCGCCCTCGATGACCTCGCCGACGACGCGACCGCGCAGGTCGTGCTGCTGATCGAGGCTCCGGGGCACGAGCCGGTGCTGCCGCTGACGAGCGACAGCTCCGTGCGGCACGTGTACCGCGAGGACGATCACGGCGACGGCGCGCTGCTCGCCGCAGTGCGCGACCTGCACTGGCGGCCCGGGCGCGTCCACGCGTTCGTGCACGGGGAGGCGCAGGAGATCATGCACGGACTGCGGCCGCACCTGCTCAAGGAGCGCGGGCTCGGCCGTGATCAGGTCTCGATCTCGGGATACTGGAGGCGCGGACGCACCGAAGACGGGTTCCGCGTCTGGAAATCCGAACTCGCCCAGGCCGAAGCCGACGCTCGCTAGTCCGCTGGCTCGGGCTCGCGAAACTGACCGACCCTGAACTCCGCACCCTGCGGATCGCGCAGCACGGCCTCGAAGGTGTAGTCGGTGTCACGCGTGGAGACCACCTCGCCGCCCCCGCGTCGGGCGGATTCGATCGCCTCGGCGCGATCGGCGATCGAGAACTGCACGACCCAGCGCGCCGGCTCACCCCCCTCCGCCCGCGCGATGCCGCCGACCACGTCTTCGAAACCCTCGGGCGCGAATTCCTGTCGCTCGAGGATGCCGGGGTCGACCGTCGAGGCGAGATGCTCCCCGTAGCCGGGCACCGCGATCATCACGTCGCCCAGGGCCGGATCACCGCCGATGGAGGTCCAGCCGAACGCGCGCGCATAGAACGCCAACGCCGCCTCCGGGTCGGCGGTGCGCAGGATGCTGAAGTTCCACGCACCCGGGACGTTGGCGATCTGCGCGCCGAGCCGCTGATCCGCCTCCCACAGCCGGAAGACCGCACCGTCGGGATCTGCGCAGACCGCCAGCCGCCCACCGGGTCCTGCGTCGGCCACCGGCACGAGCACCGTGCCACCGGCATCCGTCACCCGCTCCGCCGCGGCATCCGCATCGTCGACGGCGACGTAGGTCATCCACTCCCCGTCTTCGCCGCCGCCGATCGCCGCGGCATCCTCGCCGTCGAGCGTCGCGATCAGGTAGGTGTCGGGGGCATCCGGCGGGGTGGCGGCGTGGAAGTCCCACCCCAGCAGCCCCCTGTAGAAGTCCGCGGCGGCATCCGGGTCGGATTTTTCGATGTCGATCCAGCACAGAACACCGTGTGGGTAGGTGTGCGGTGGGTTCGTCATGTCTCCTCCTGCCGGGTCCGATGCCTGGCACCCTACCCGCTGGGTCGGACGTCTGAAACCACTGGCCGGGATGCCGAGGTGTCGGTCGTGGTCGCTCTGCACGGGGCGGATGCGGCACGAGCCGCCACCTCGCTGCGGCCTGCGCGTCGCCGCCGCGACCACACGGGTCGCGCGGAGCGGGCTAGGGTGAATCGCGTGGATCTGACCGGCCTGGATTGGCGCTTGGGCGGCACCGGGCGGCTGCGCATCGGCGCCCGCAACGCGATCACCGATGTCACGGGCATCCGCGTCGGGCACGCCGGCCGGGCCGGCGACGGGTGGCTCACCGGATCCACCGTCGTGTTCGGCGGCGAGGCCGGCGTCACGGCCGCGGTCGATGCCCGCGGCGGCGGAACGGCGACGCGCGAGATCGGGGCGCTCGACCCGACGGGCGTGGTCGAGCGCATCCATGCGGTCTATCTCGGTGGCGGCAGCGCGTACGGGCTGGATGCCGCGGGCGGCGTCATGGCGGGGCTGGCCGAGCGCGGCCTCGGTTTCGTGGTGGGCTCGGAGCCGACGCATGTGGTGCCCGTCGTGCCGTCGGCGACGCTCTTCGACCTCGGTCGCGGTGGCGACTTCTTCGCCCGCCCCGACGCCGCCCTCGCGCGCGAGGCGCTCGAGGCGGCGCTCGCGAGCGACGACGGCGCGCCCGTCGCCGAGGGCTCCGTCGGTGCCGGCACCGGGGCCGTGGCGGGCGAGATCCGCGGCGGCGTGGGCACCGCGAGCGTCGTCCTTCCCGGTGGTGGCGTGGTCGGCGCCCTCGTCGTCGTGAACTCCGCCGGCAGCACGGTCAACCAGCGCACCGGGCTCCCGTGGGGAGAGCTGTTCGAGCTCCCGCACGACGACGGACGCCCGGAGTTCGGGCTCACCCCGCCCGACGACGCCGCCCGCCGCAGAGCCCTCGACGCCCTCGCCGCGCTGAGCGGCGGCCGACTCCCGATGCGTCCCCTCAACACGACGCTCGCCGTCATCGCCACGGACATCCCGCTCAGTCGCGGCCAGCTGCTGCGACTCGCGGGCTGCGCGCACGACGGCATGGCGCGAGCCATCCGCCCGATCCACACGCTCTCGGACGGCGATGTGGTGTTCGGGATGTCGACAGGCACCGGCCCGTGGCCGCCGGCAGAGGGCCCGCTCGAGTCGCTGCATCCGAGCGATCAGGTGAACCAGGTGCTCGCCGCCGGCGCCGACGTCATCGCCCGCGCGATCGTGCACGCGGTGATCGCGGCCGACCCGGTCACGACGCCGATGGGACACGTGCCCTCCTACCGCACGATGTACACCTGACGGCTGCCTCCGGCAGAGGCATCCGCCGACCCGAGCAATCCACGATTCGAGGACACCATGGACCGACCGCTCAACGTCGTCGTCGGAGTGACCGGCGGCATCGCCGCATACAAGACGATCCAGGTCGTGCGCGATCTCGTGCTCGCCGGGCACCGGGTGAAGGTCATCGCCACCGACTCCGCCCTGCGCTTCGTCGGCGCACCCACGTGGGAGGCGATCAGCCGCCAGCCGCTCAGCATGTCGATCTTCGAGGATGTCGCGACCGTGCACCACGTCGCGCTCGGGCAGGAGGCCGACGTCGTCGTCATCGCGCCCGCGACGGCGAACACGATCGCGAAGCTCGCCGCCGGCATCGCCGACGACCTGCTCGGCACGACCGTGCTCGCCAGTCGCGCCCCCCTCGTGGTCGCCCCCGCGATGCACACCGAGATGTGGAACCATCCGGCGACGGTCGCGAACGTCGAGACGCTGCGGGCCCGCGGGGTCACGATCGTCGGGCCGGATTCGGGACAGCTGACCGGCACGGATGTGGGGCCCGGGCGCATGAGCGAGCCCGATGCGATCGTGGCGGCGGCGCTCGCGGCTGCGTCGAGGGCGGCCGTGCCCGCGGATGCGAATGTCTCGGTGGGCGCGGCCCACGCTCGCCCGCGCGACCTGGCCGGTTATCGCGTGCTCGTGACCGCCGGCGGAACCCGCGAGCCGATCGACCCCGTGCGATATCTCGCCAACCGCTCCAGCGGCAAGCAGGGAGTCGCGTTCGCGCTCGCCGCGGCGGCGCGAGGGGCGGACGTGACGGTGATCGCGGCCCATCTCGACAGCGATCCGGCCGCGGCGCTCGAGGCATCCGGGCTCCATACGATCGAGGTCGTGACGGCCGCAGACCTGGCCGCGGCGGTCGAGCGGGAAGCGGCCGAGGCATCCGTCGTCGTGATGGCGGCCGCCGTCGCGGACTTCACCCCCGCGAAGTTCTCCGAGCGCAAGATCAAGAAGCGCGCACAGGGCGAGCGGATGGAGCTCGTCCTCGTCCGCACCCGGGATGTGCTCGGCGACCTGGTCGCGCATCCCGTTCCGGGCAGGATCGTGGTGGGATTCGCCGCCGAGACGGTCACGGACCGTGACGAGCTCGTGGCGATCGCGCGTGAGAAGGTCGCCCGCAAGCCCGCCGATCTTCTCGTGGCCAATGCGGTCGGTGCGGATCGAGGCTTCGGCACCGACGACAACGAGGCCGTCGTGCTCGCGGCATCCGGTGATGTCATCGCCGACGTGTCAGGCAGCAAGCGCGCCGTGGCGGATGCCGTGCTCGACCGGGCGGTCGAAATGCTGGCTCCATGACGAGGCGTCTCGAGCAGGCGGCGCCCGCACTGACGCCGTATCTCGACATCGACCGGTCGGACTGGGCGCGTCTTGCACCGGGAATGACCCAACCCCTCACCGACGACGAGATCGTGCAGATTCGCGGGCTCGGCGACCGCCTCGACATCGACGAGGTGCGCGAGGTCTACCTGCCGCTCAGCAAGCTGCTGAGCCTCTACGCCAGTTCGACGAAGGCACTGGGAGCATCGACGAGCAGCTTCCTGGGCGAACCCGATGCCACCACGCCCTTCGTCATCGGCATCGCGGGTTCGGTCGCCGTCGGCAAGTCCACGATCGCGCGCCTGCTGCGAGACCTGCTCGGCCGCTGGTCCGACACGCCGCGGGTCGAGCTCGTCACGACCGACGGCTTCCTCTACCCGAATGCCGAGCTCGAGAGCCGCGGGCTGATGAAGCGCAAGGGATTTCCCGAGTCGTACGACCGGCGCGCGCTCATCGAATTCCTCACGCAGGTCAAGAGCGGCGCCGCCGAGGTGCGGGCGCCGATCTACTCGCACCTGCACTACGACATCGTGCCCGGCGCCCACGTCACCGTCCGGCGCCCCGACGTCGTGATCGTCGAGGGGCTCAACGTGCTCCAGCCTCCGCCAGCGGCGACCGACGCGTCGATCGGCGAGCTCTTCGATTTCTCGATCTACGTCGACGCCGACTCCAACGACATTTCCCAGTGGTACGTCGACCGATTCATGGCCCTGAAGAAGGGCGCCTTCAGCGATCCCGCGTCGTACTTCAACGTCTACGCAGACCTCAGCGACGACGAGGCGACGCAGACAGCGATGGGATTCTGGAACGGCATCAATCTGCCCAACCTCATCGAGAACGTGCTGCCGACGAGGCACCGCGCCAACCTGATCCTCGAGAAGGCCGCCGACCACACCGTTCAGCGCGTGCTGCTGCGCAAGCTGTAAGCCCGCGGCTCCGGCCCCCGCCGCTCAGCCCTCCGCGGTCTCCCGATGCCGGTCGTCGTCTTCGGCCTTCCAGCGGGCGAACTCACGTTCGGCGGCCGGCAGCGCGTCGGCGCCCGCGGCGTAGCCGTGTTCGGGGCCCGGAAACACGCTCCGTCTCACCTCGTCGGCGTATGCGGCGATGCCCGCGCGCATGCCATCGCCGATCGCGGCGTAGCGCTTGACGAACGCCGCGGTGGGCCCCTCCGTGATGCCCAGGAGGTCGTGCAGAACCAGCACCTGCCCGTCGGCCGGTCCCGCGCCGATCCCGATCACCGGGATGCGGGTGCCGGGGAGGAAGACGGCGACGATGTCGGCGGGCACGGCTTCGACGACCAGGGCGCAGGCCCCGGCATCCTGCACCGCGAGGGCATCGCGCACGACCTGCGCGGCGCTCGCCGCGGTTCGCCCCTGCGCGCGGAGGCCGCCGAGCGAGACGGCCGTCTGCGGTGTGAGGCCCACGTGTCCGACGACCGGGATGCCGGCGGAGACGAGCGCCCGGATGCGGCTGAGCCGCGCGGGTCCACCGCCCTCGAGCTTCACGGCATCCGCTCCTGCCTCCTTGACGAACCGCAGGGCCGTCGTCACGGCCTGCTCGTCGGAGACCTCGGTGGACCCGAAGGGCAGATCGCACACGACGAACGCGGTGCGCACGCCGCGCCGGACCGCGCTCGCGAGCACGAGCATCTCGTCGGTCGTGACTTCGACCGTGGACCCGTGCCCGAGAACCACCTGCGCGCCGGAATCGCCCACGAGCACCATGTCGACCCCGGCTCGTTCCGCGGCCCGCGCGGAGGGGTAGTCGTAGGCGGTGACCATGACGATCGGCTCGCGGCCGGCCTTCATCTCGACCAGCCGGGGAATCGTGACGGGCGGCCGTGCCGGGCCTTCCGCGACGATGTCGGGATCGGAGGTTCGCAGTACGCGTCGCATCATCGTTCTCTCGGCTCCAGTGTTGCGTTGTCGATGAGTCGGGTGGCACCGACCCGGGCGGCGATCACGAGGAGCGCCGGTGAGGCGATCTTCGAGACGGGCTCGAACGAATCGGGGTCGACGACCGCGACGTACTCGGTATCGAGGCGCGCGGCGGCGAGTGTCGCGAGGGCCCGCTCGCGAATGGCCGCGGCATCCGTCTCACCCCGCCCGATCGCATCGGCGGCCGCCTGCAGCGCTCTCGGAATCGCGAGCGCACGCCGACGCTCGTCGGGATCGAGCCGCCTGTTCCGCGACGAGCGGGCGAGGCCGTCCGGGTCACGGGAGGTCGGGCGCACCGCGATGCGCACAGGGAGGTTCAGATCGGCCACGGCGCGGCGCACGACCACCACCTGCTGGGCATCCTTCGCCCCGAAATAGGCCGTGTCGGGCAGGACTGCAAGGAGGAGCTTGGTGACCACCGTGGCGACCCCGTCGAAGTGGGCTCGGCCGCGCGCGGCGCCCTCGAGCGTCTCGGCGATGCCTCCCGAGACGCTGACCGTCGTGGCGAAGCCGGTCGGGTAGATCTCGGATGCCTCGGGCGCGAAGACGATGTCCACACCGGCCGTCGCGGCAAGCTCGACATCGCGCTCCTCGGTCCGCGGATACGCCGCGAGATCCGCCGCCTCGTTGAACTGGGTCGGATTGACGAAGATCGAGAGCACCACGGTGTCGGTCTCTTCGCGGGCGGCCGTGACGAGCGACAGATGCCCCTCGTGCAGGGCGCCCATCGTCGGGACGAATCCGATGCTCCCCCGTCGACGGGCCTCGCCCAGCGCCGTTCGCAGATCGGCGATCGTCCGGATGACCCGCAGACGTCGTGCCCGCGTTCGGCGTCGCGCGTTCCCCGTGGACGCGGCAAGGTCGCGTGTGGCATCCGCCAGCGCATCGACGAGCGCGAGCCGGTCCGGGAGCCGCTCGGCGACGGCGGCGCGCTGGCGGCTCACCGTCTCCTCGTCGCCGCGCGCGACCGGGCCGGTGAGCGCGGGACCGGCGCCGATCGCGGCCCAATTCTCGACCGTCGCGCGAACGAGGGGCACGAGCGCGGCGCGCGGCACTCCGGCGGTGGCCGCGAGCTGTTCCGCGGCGCCCTCGAGCGTCACCAGGTAGTTCGAGGCGATCGTCGCCGCCGCGTGATAGGCGGCCCGGTCCTCGTCTGCGACACCGAATCCCGCCATCCCGAGGACAGCGGCCAGAGCCCGGGCCGTCCCGAGGGCTCGGTCGGTGGAACCGGCCAGGGCCGCGGGAACCCCGGCGAGCGAGACGTCCGGTGTCGTGATCGTCATCAGCGGGTGGATGCTGAACGCCTCGTGCGGCGCGAGCGGATCCAGCGTGCTCGCCCCGGAGAGGTGGCCGACGAGCCGACCCGCCGCGATGTGTGCGGCGGCGTCCGCGATCGCGCCGTCGGGCACGGCCAGCAGCACGACATCCGCGGTCTCACCGGTCGCACCGCGTCCCGCGGGCCCCTGCACCCGCACGCCGGCTTCGCGCAGCCGGGCGGCGAGCGCGGTCCCCATCCGCCCAGAACCGACGACCAGCACAGACTCGGCGAAAGGCGGCAACATGACATCCGGTGGAGCATCGGGACGAGGGCTACGCCCGCCGGGAGGCGGACTGTTAACCATACCCCGTGCCGAATTTCCTGAACCGGGTGCACAACGACGCCGCCCGCTCCCTGTTGGGGCGGGCGGCGTCGTTCGGCCGGTGGCGCTGTGGTGCGCTGTGTTCGACGTCAGCTGATCTTGCGGCGGTAGATGGCGATCGCGAATGCGTAGGCGGCGATGAGGATGCCGACGAGCCAAGCGAGCGCCACCCAGATGTCGGCGCCCACCGGTTGCTGCGCGAACAGGGCCCGGAGGGTGTCCACGATGGCGGTGACCGGCTGGTTCTCCGCGAACCACGCGACCGGGCCGGGCATCGACTCGGTGGGCACGAACGCCGAACTGATGAACGGCAGGAAGATCAGCGGGTAGCTGAACGCGCTCGCTCCATCGACGGTCTTCGCCGAGAGCCCGGCGATCACGGCGATCCACGTCAGCGCGAGGGTGAAGAGGATCAGGATCCCGGCGACCGCGAGCCAGGCGCCGACCGAGGCGCCGGTGCGGAACCCCATGAGCAACGCGACCGCGATCACGATCGCAACCGAGACCAGGTTCGCCACCAGCGACGTAAGCACGTGCGCCCAGAGCACGCTCGACCTCGCGATCGGCATGGACTGGAAGCGTTCGAAGATGCCGCCCTGCATGTCGAGGAACAGGCGGTACGCCGTGTACGCGACGCCGGACGCGATGGTGATGAGCAGGATGCCCGGGAGCATGTAGTCGATGTACGACTCCGCCCCGGTGTTGATCGCGCCGCCGAAAACGTACGTGAACAGCAGCATCAGCGCGATCGGGGTGACCGCGGTGGTGATGATGGTGTCGGGGCTGCGAACGATGTGGCGCAGCGAGCGCCCGGTGAGGATGCCGGTGTCGCCGAGGACGTGAGTGGTCATCGGGGTTCCTTTCGTGCGGGGACGGCGCCGTCTGTGCGGTCGTCGCCGGCGGGGTCCGTGTCGCCGGTGTCGCCGACGAGGGCGAGGAAGACGTCCTCGAGCGAGGGCTGCTTCTCGATGTACTCGACCTTGGCGGGCGGGAGGAGCTGCTTGAGTTCGGTGAGCGTGCCGTTCTGGATGATGGTGCCCTTGTGCAGGATCGCGATGCGGTCGGCGAGCTGCTCGGCCTCGTCGAGGTACTGGGTGGTGAGCAGCACGGTCGTGCCGCCCCTGGCGAGTCCCTTCACGGTCTGCCATACCTCGAGGCGCGCCTGCGGGTCGAGGCCGGTGGTGGGCTCGTCGAGGAAGATGATCGGCGGGTTGCCGATCAGGCTCATCGCGATGTCGAGCCGACGTCGCATGCCGCCCGAGTACGTCGCCGCCCGGCGGCCGCCGGCGTCGGTGAGCGAGAACCGGGCGAGCAGCTCGTCGGCGATCGCACCGGGGTTCTTCAGGTGCCGGAGCTGCGCGACGAGCACGAGGTTCTCGCGACCGGTGAGCACTTCGTCGACCGCGGCGAACTGGCCGGTCAAGCTGATCGACTCGCGCACGTCGCCGGGTCGGCCGGCGACGTCGAACCCGTGCACCGTGGCCGTGCCCGAGTCGGCTTTCAGGAGAGTCGAGAGGATGCGCACGAGCGTGGTCTTGCCGGCGCCGTTGGAGCCGAGAAGCGCGAAGATGCTCCCCGCCGTCACGTCGAAGTCGACGCCGCGCAGCACGTGCAGGTCCTTGAACGACTTCTCGATGCCCTGCACCCGGATGGCGGGGGTGTTGGTAGTGGTCATCGCTCGTCCTCCTTGCTGAGTCCCTTGATGGTTTCGGTCAGGCGGGCGCGCTCCTTGTCGATCCAGCGCTTACCCGAGTAGGCGGCTGCGAATGCCTCGGCGAATTCGACCGGATCGTCGCCGACGATCTCGTCGACGGGCGTCTCGTCTGTGGCAGCCCGCTCCCACAGGTCGGCGAAATCGTTCAGCATCGTGATCATCACGGCGGGGTCGCCGTCGGTGATCCCGCCGTTGTACATGAAGTAGCGCTCGAACGCCTTGGCGGCCGACTTATACGGCTCGGGCAGCGCCCCGATGCGGGCCTTGTACTGCCGGTACGCCTTCTTGTCGTCGAGCGATCCCGTCAGGAATTCGATCCACTTTGCGGCCATGGTCACTTCTCTCCTTCATGGAGCTGTTCGATACGTCCTGCGAGGAAGCTCCATGTCCTCCAGAACTCGTCGAGCTGTTCGCGCCCGTGCGCGTTGATCGAGTACACCTTCCGCGGCGGTCCCTTCTCGGAGGGAACCTTCTCGACATCCACGAATCCCCTCTGCTCGATGCGGACGAGCAAGGCGTAGACGGTGCCTTCGACGATGTCTGCGAAGCCCTGATCACGCAGCCGAGCCGTGATCTCGTAGCCGTACGCGGGGCGTACGGCCAGGATCGCAAGCACGATGCCCTCGAGGGTGCCCTTCAGCATCTCTGTCATCTGGTTTCCCACGATTCACCTCCCGATCTACTCTGTGTTGCTGACTACCACTAAACGGTAACACTAGGTACCGGTAGTTAGCAACACAGAGTTCCGGGCGCCGTCGCGGGCGCCGCCATGGGCGGTATCGCGGAGGCGTCACACGGCGAGCTCTGCGGACCCAATGCGGTCCACGCGAGCAAAGGGCGGCTTCTCGCGGGCCCTAGGCGGTCCGCGCAAGGATCACGGGTCTGCGAGCGCAGCCTCGAACGCGGTCTCCGCGGAACCGATGGCCATCAGGTCATGGCCCAGGACTCCACGCGTTCAGTGACTGACGCCGGCGGGGGCGACCTCTTCGGCGGGCGCGGGAGCGTGGCTCAGCGAGAGACCGTGGGCGCGCCGGCGGAACAGCAGCGCCGACATGACCGCGCCGGAGGCGAAGAACGCCGCACCCCACAAGTACGCCGTCGAGTAGCTCGCGAGCGCCGCTTGCACGCCCACCTCCGGTGTGACCGGGGTGTGCGCAGCGAGGTAGTCGACGGCGGCGGTGGCCGCCAGAGTATTGAGCAGCGCGGTGCCGATCGAGCCACCCACCTGCTGGCTGGTGTTGACCGTTGCCGAGGCGACGCCCGCGAACTGGGGATCGACGCCGAGCGTGGCGGTCTGCATCGACGCCGGCATGATCGTGCCCATCGCGAAGCCGATGACCATGAGGGGCGGCATGACGTTGATTGCGTACACGCTCGACGCGTCGAGGAACGTCAGCCAGATCATGCCGAGCGCCCCGAGGGTCATTCCGATCGGCACGAGCACCTTCGGGCCGAACCTCGGCACGAAGATGTTCGTACCGAGCTGCGCGGCGAGCACCAGCATCCCGATCATCGGCAGGAACGCGAGGCCGGCCTGGATCGGTGAGTAGCCGAGGGTGAGCTGCACGTAATAGGTGACGAAGAGGAAGACGCCGAACATCCCCGCGCCGGCGATCGCGACGGACAGAAACGCCGCTCCGCGGTTACGATCCACGACGATCCGCAGAGGCAGCAGCGGGTGCGCGGCACGGCGCTGCCAGAGCACGAACGCGACCAGCAGGATGGCGGCACCGGCGAGCATTCCCCAGGTCATCGGGGAATCCCATCCGTCGGTCTCCGCGTTCGAGAAGCCGAAGACCAGGCCGAACAGGGCGCCCGATACCAGCACGGTGCCCGGGACATCGAGCTTCGGCCGCGGGCCGCTGCGAGTGATGAACGGGATGTAGAGAAGGGCACCGACGAGGGCGACGGCGGCGATGAAGACGTTGATGTACAGGTTCCAGCGCCAGTCGAGCGCCTCGGTCAGGATGCCGCCCAGCAGCAGTCCGACCGCTCCCCCGGCGCCGGCGATCGCCCCGAAGACGCCGAACGCGCGGGCGCGCTCCTTCGGGATGACGAAGGTCGTCGTGAGCACGGCGAGCGCCGTGGGGGCCAGGAGGGCGCCGAACGCGCCCTGCAGCGCGCGGGCGGCGACGAGGAGTTCGAATGAGGCGGCCGCACCGCCGAACGCGGATGCGGCGGCGAAGCCGATGAGCCCGATGATGAACGTGCGCTTGCGACCCCAGAGGTCGGAGAGCCGTCCGCCGAGCAGAAGGAGGCTTGCGAAGGCGAGAGAGTAGGCGGTGATGATCCACTGGCGCTGACCGTCGGTGAAGCCCAGGTCGGCCTGCGCGGAGGGAAGCGCGATGTTCACGACCGTCGCGTCGAGCACGACCATGAGCTGAGCGAGCCCGACGACGACGAGCGTGATCCAGCGACGGGTGTCGGTGGCAGGCATGGCGGGTGCAGAAGACATGCAGCCAGCTTATACGATACGATGGAGTTCCGGATATCACTGGTTCAGGAATTTACCTGCCGGTAATGTCGAGGATCGGACCGAAAGGATGGCGATTGCGATGACGCAACTCGACCTCGACGTCGACCACCCGCAGGCGAAGCCCCGGCTGGGCCGAAAGCGCGACCAGACGCGCGATCCCGAGATACTGGATGCCGCGCTCGAGGTGCTCGCCGAGACCGGGTATGACGGCATGACGATCGAGATGGTCGCCGCCCGCGCCAAGGCCGGCAAGGCGACCCTGTACCGCCGGTGGGCGTCGAAGCCCGAGCTGGTGCTGGACGCGGTCGCGTGCATGAAGGCCAGGGACCTCGACCTCGATTCTCTGCCCGACACCGGCACCCTGCGCGGCGACCTGGTCGCGATGGTGAAGGCGCCGACCATCCAGGAGGGCGAGCGAAAGCTCAAGGTGATGGCGGGAATCGTCTCGATGATCGCGCGCGACCCGGAGCTCGCCGCCGCCGCTCAGGAGGCGCTGGTCGAACCGCGCGCGGCCGCCAACCGCGTCGTGTTCCGGCGTGCCATCGAACGCGGCGAGATCAGCGCGGACGTGGACGTGGAGACGCTGTGCACGATCGGACCGGCGATGATCGCCTACCGGGTGCTGATGCTGCGCAAACCGGTCGATCGCGCGTTCATCATCGGCACCATCGACCAGATCATCCTCCCGGCGGCGATGCGGGCGACCGGGCCGACGTAGCGGCATTGCATTGACCACCCGCGCCGAACCCCGCGAGGATGAGGGGATGCAGTTCGCCGGAGTTCTCCCCGAAGACGCACCCGACCCACGGCTTCAGCGTGAAGAGATGCTGAAGAACATGCCGATCCCCATCGTCCAGTTCGCTGACCAGCGCTGCCTGGAGGTCACGGACATCGGCGTCAGTTCCGGCGCCGACGTCCACGGCTTCAACACCATGACCGCCAGCGTCTCCGCGACGCTCTGGCGAAACCCAGACGACAAATCCGACCCGGTGAACCTCGCCGACCTCGACGAGCAGACACGGCGCTCGATCGACGAGGTTCCCCCCTGGCCGCGTCCGGCGTGGCTGATCGAGGGCGTCGCGCGGATGCGGTACCCCGTCCTGTGGGAGGCGGTACAGACGACCTGGCATCGCGTGGAGTCCGACTACACCACCCTCCCCTACCTCCTCGTCCAGCACGCGAACTACATCCTGATCAACCAGTTCCGCGAACAGCTCGGGCTCGGTCTACACGATTGGGATTCCCCCGCGCTGACCTCGGAGCGTGTGGTCAGGCAGGATGTCGAGGTTGCGGTCGACGGTCTGGTGCTGACCGGCGCGGAGATCGACACGGACCCCTTCGTCTACGCCATTGGCGCGAAGCTGCCCAGCGGTGGGACACTGACCGCTGTCATTGCCCGCGAGCACCTCCCGTACCTCGACCTCGCATTCACCTTCCGCCGCTGAGCGCGGTGAGACACCAGTCACCTTGACGGCGGTGATGACCACTGACGGGCGTCCGTGTGGAGTCCTGCTAGGCCGACGATTCGACCATCATCTCCACCGCTTCGATCATGGCGTATCGGTCGCGCAGAACATCGAGGATCGCATCGACGGTGAGCACTGCGCCGTGGCGGCCGGAGCGTCTTGCGATCTCCTGAACGGCGGCCAATGCGTACTGCGGATTCAGCGCGACGGTGTTCCTCGCGAACTCCCGCGCGCTGAGCACTTGGATGCTCGGCGGAATCCTGTCCGAGGGGAAGTCCTTGAAGTTCTCGGTGACGATCGCTCCGGCTCCCGCGATGACCGCCGCAGCGACCACGTGCTCGTCATCAGGATCGGGCAACCCGAAGGTACCCTCCAGCGGCTCCCAGCCTTCAACCTCCGCGTCGGCGAACTCACGTCGCATCGCGGCGATGAGAGTCGACGCACGCTCGCCGGCCTCTGTGCTCGACGCTCCGAGTCTCACGAGCTTGGTCTCCTCGTGGAACTCGAGTTCGTCGAGGATCGCGGCACTCCAGGTCGGCCGGTACGCGCCCTCGATCGCGAGAGACAGCAGGAAGTCCCGTTGCAGACTCGGCCACAGCACGTTGGTGTCGAGAGTGGCCGTGAACACGACCCCATCCTGTCAGTCGGTGGAGCTAAGCCTGGCAGCTCGCCTCGCCGCGACCGTCTTCCTAGCCGCCTTGAGGTCCTCGAGCGCCTGGGCGACGTTCTCTTCATCAATGGCGTCGCGCGTCACGGCAAGCATGTCGTACTGACGCTCGCGCCGATGCTCCCGATACTCGAGCAGATCCGCAAGGAGAACGCGGCGGTGCGTTCCCGCCCTCTCGAAGGGGATCTCGCCGTCGTCAAGGAGCTTCACGACAGTCGGCCGGCTCACGTTCAGCAGGTCCGCCGCTTGCTGCGTTGTCAGGCGCGTCGTCTGCGGCACAACCGATACCGCGAGTCCACTTCGCATCGCGTCGACTACCTTGCGCAGCGCGAGGTAAACCTCTTCCGGAAGCTCGACCTGGTCGCCAGGGCGCGCTCCGGCGAGGAAGTAGCGCGGCTCAGGTACTGTCCGACCGGCTGCCTCATGAGCGCTCAGAAAGTCCGAGACCCGAGCAAGCACATCAACCTTGCTCGGAAGATACGTCTCCTCAACGACCGCAGCGCGAGACACAGGAATCACCTCGATAAGAACGAACGCAACAGTTTGCGTTTATTGCGATTAGGGTACCACGTGCCGCCGACAGATCGGCGAGACCCTGAAACGCAGCTTCGACGCCATCTACCGGAACGAGCAGACAATGACCGCCGGCGTTCGCGTCGATCTCCTCAGCTCACGACATGACGACGTCCTGGAAACGGGGTCCTCAGACTGCGGGGCGGTTCGTGAGGACGTAGGTCTGCAGATCATCGAGAGTCTGCGTCATGTGACTTTGCATCGCCTCTCGTGCTTTGCCTGGATCACCGGACTCCAACGCACGCAGGACGCCCTCATGCTCCGAGATCGCATGGATCTGGATTTCACGGACGCGGGATGTCTGCTCGCGCCGCTCCCGAAGTACACGCGTCAGGGGTTCGAACATCGCGGCGAGGAAGATGTTGTGGGAGGCCTTGAGAATCACGTCGTGAAATGCGATGTCGGCCTCGACGAAGCCGGCCACATCGTTGCGATGGTGGGCGCTCTTCATGACGTCGATCAGCGCCGACATCCTCTTCAGATCGGAGTCGGTTCGCCGCTCGGCGGCCAGCGCGGCGGCACCGACCTCGAAGATCCGGCGCAGTTCGAGCAGCTGGACGGCCACCTCGTCGTCGCTGCTTCCCGCGGCGGATACCCGGAGCACGGCTTCGAATGAGGTCCACTCCGAAACCGGGTTGACGAACGAACCCTTGCCGGTCTCGACCCGGAGCACACCCTGCGCCTGCAGCGTCCGAATCGCCTCCCGGACGGTCAGCCGGCTGACGTCATGGCTTTCCGCGATGTCCGCCTCGCTGGGGAGCCCGTCACCGATCGGAATCGTTCCTGCGACGATGTCATCGAGGATCGCGTCGACAACCTGGGTGACGAGGGTCTTCCGAGCCACGATTCCTCCCAACCGATCTGCAGATGCGGGTCAGTGCTTCCGAACCTACAGTCCGCCGCCGCTGATCAGGAATGCGGCCCAGACCATGAGGAAGCCGGCGACGCCGAGGATCGTCGTCAACACGGTCCAGGTGCGCAGACCGTCTGCCACCGAGATGCCGAGGTATCGCACGACGATCCAGAACCCCGCGTCGGTGACCATCGACAGGCCAAGGCCACCGAACCCGACCGCCACCGTGATGAGCGCGACCTGGAAGGGGGTGTATCCGCCGTCGGCGACCGCGGTGGCCAGCAGGCTCGCCGTCGTGACGATCGCGACGGTCGCCGAGCCCTGGGCCGCTCGGAGAATGAGCGTCAGCAGGAAGGCGAGGAGGATGAGCGGGACCCCGACGCCGTCGAGCGTCGTGGCCAGCGCGTTCCCGATACCGCTCGTCTGCAGCACGGCACCTAAGACACCACCGCCGGCGACCACCAGCAGGATGGAGGCGATCGGGGGGAAGGCGGATTCGAAGACCTCATTGGTGCGCTTGAGCCCCCACCCGCGACGGACCGGCAGGGCGAAGAAGGCGATGCCGACGGCGACGAGAAGTGCGAAGACCGGCGTCCCCACGAAGACGGCAAGGTCGTGCCCGAATGTCTCGGCAGGCAAAGTCAGCGCCAGCACGGTGCCGAGCATGATCTGAACGATCGGGATGGCGATCAGCGCGACGATCATGCGGGTGCGCGGCGGGGCGAGCACGTTTCCGTGCTTGTCGGTCGTGGTGATGATCGTCTCGGTGGTGCCGAACTCCGCGAGCTGGGCGGCGACCGTGTGGTTGACCTCGTATTCGCGGCGATTCATGATGCTCGAGACCCAGTAGCACAGGAACCCGAGGACGACGCAGATCGGCAGCGCGATCATGGCGACGAGCCCCAGGTCGGCGCCGAAGACTCCCGCGCCCGCGACGATGCCCGGGTGGGGCGGAACGGCGACGTGCACGGCGAGCATGAGGCCGAACATGGGCAGACCGAACTTGATGGGGTTGAACCCGGCGATCTTGCTGAAGGCGTAGATGATCGGCACCATGACGATGACGCCGACTTCGAAGAAGACCGGGATGGCGACGAGGAACGCGACGATCGTCAGGGCGATCGCAACGCGCCTGGGGCCGAAGACGCTCGTGAAGTGATCGGCGAGGCTCTGCACTCCCCCGGACACTTCGATCAGTCGTCCGAGCACCGCGCCGAGCGCGATGATGATGAGGACCTTGCCCATCGTCGCGCCGACGCCGGTGGCGATCAACGGGAACACATCCACGAGGGAGATGTTGGTCGAGATCGCGACGAGGATGCTGACCAGCAGCAGCGCCACGAACGCGTGGATTTTGAATCGGATGATGAGGACGAGCAGGATCGCGATGCCTGCCGCGGCGATGGCGAGCAGCCATGGCGTGTCCAGCTGGGTGGTCGGCGCGATCGGTACGGCATCTGCGGCCTTGAGGATGGTTGCGTACACGGTGTCTCCTTTGACTGCTGCGGGATGGAGTCGGGTCAGTGGGTGGGCGGGGAGGGTGCGATGACGGTGATGACGGCGGAGTCGTCGAGTGCTGAGAGGCCCTGCGCCTTTCCGATCAGATAGAGCTGCTCGGCCGCGGCTGCGACGGGGGTCGCGAGGCCCGCGGCTCGGGATGCCTTGCCCACGATGCCCATGTCCTTGACGAAGATGTCGAGGCGGCTGAGCACCTCGGCGCCGCCCTCCTCGTAGGCCTCGAGCATGCGCGGTCCGCGATTGCCGAGCATGAAGCTGGCGGCGGCCCCCGACATGAGGGCGTCGAGCGTGGCGGCAGGGTCGAGCCCCAACGCCGCAGCGAGTGCGAGCGCCTCCGCGGCCGCGGCGATGTGGACTCCGCAGAGCAGCTGGTTCACGGTCTTGAGCGCCTGGCCGTCGCCGGCCTTGTCGCCGACGACCGTCAGTGTGGAGGCGAGCAGGTTGAGCACCGGCGCCGCCTTCTCGCGAGCCGCTGGCGAGGCGCCCACGACGATCAGCAGATCGCCCGCGCCGGCACGCACCGGTCCCCCGCTGAGGGGAGCGTCAACGAGTTCGACGCCGACGGCCTCGAGCCGTTCGACGACGGTGGGTATGCCGTCCATGCCGACCGTGCTCGTCAGGATGACGACCGCGCCGGGCTGGAGGGATTCGGCGATTCCTGCCGTGCCGAAGAGGACGTCGTCCAGCTGGGCGCTGTCGCGCACCGCGAGAAGCACAGCGTCGACGCCGGCCACCGTCTCGATGGCGGAGCCGAACGGCACGATCCCGGCCGCGGACGCGAGGTCGAGGCGCGGCTGAGCGATGTCGAAGCCATGGACGGTGAGACCGGTGGTCAGGCGGGTGGCCATCGGCAGGCCCATCGCCCCCAGACCGAGGACGGCTACTTTGTAGTCGGACATTGACGGGTTCCTGTTCTGTGGTGACTGCTAGCGGGGGGAGCGCACGGGCACGTGCGCCGAGAGGGTGGCGACGACGGCGGCGAGGGATCCGTCGTCGCCGACGTTGCCTGCGAAGACGACATAGGGGATGCCGACCGCCGGCCCGTCGACGGGCTGCCAGAGCGACACGATGCCGGGCAGCATCGGTCCGCGGACGATGGCGTGGCGGATGCTGAGCCCGAGCGATGCGACATCGCTGGAGGTGATCCCTCCCTTGGCGACGACGAACCTCGGGGGGCGTGCGGCCAGGGCGCGTTGGGTGATGGTGACAAGTGCTGCCGAGACACGGCGCGAGATGTCGAGGCTCTCGGCGGGGTCGTCGCTGCGCTTGAGGGTTCTGCTGGTGTTGACGATGACGTCACCGGTGCCCAGCGCTTCGACGATGTCGGACGACACGATGCTCAGGTACTCGCTCGCGTTCGACGTGCCGACGATCTCGTTCACGTCGACCTCGACGGTCACGGCATCCGGTCGCTCCGCCTTCAGGCGGGCCAGTTGCCGGGTGGTCAGCCCGACGTGCGAGCCGACGACGATCAACCCGCCGGTGAGCGTCGGCGTCGGGTCGGTGAAGATCTCGCCGGTTGTGAGCGGCGCCTTGATCTCCTGACCGATGCGAGCGCGGACGAAGGGCGGTCCCACCCGGTAGAGGAATCGCTTGCCGCGGGACTCCGACTCGATCAGCCCGAGAGACAGCAGACGCAGATCGTCTTCGGAAACAGCGTCGGCGACGATCGGGGTCGAGTCGTTCACGAATGCCAGTGCTTCGGCGATCGCGGTCGCACCGCTACGAATGATGCCGAGGTCGAGCACCACGACATCCTGTTGCCGGATCCGGCCAGACGATTTCTCCTCAACCCAAGCGGATAGTGACGATGATGCGTATCCGAATGTCGCGTCCTTCGCGAACTCGGTCTCAGCGATGGGGGTCAGCGCGTCGCCGTCGCGCATGTAGTGGACGCCGCCGATCGTCACGCGGCCCGCGTCGGGGAATGCGGGGACGATCACGACCCCGTCGACTCGCTCCCCCGCCGCATCGGCCAGCGTCTGTGCGATGACGTCGGTCTCGAGCGGGTAGTGTCCGCGCAGCGTGGAGTCGCTCCTGCTGGCGAACCCCAGTGTGATGCCGAGCATCGCGGCCGATGCCGAGGCGTTGGTCACGATCTGCCGATTGCGCTCTGCGGCCTCAGCCGGGTCGAGACTGCGGGTGTTCGTCAGGACGTAAACGGCGGAGGCGCCCTGCGCGAGGGCCCAGTCGAAGTCTGCGCGATCCCACTTCGTCAGCACGGGAAGATCCGCGACGGACTGTGTGCCGGTCGGATCGTCGTCAAGCACGATCAGCACCGTCCCAAGCCTGATGGCCGCTGCCCGAACGCTCGAGGCTTCCACGCTTACGGCTCCGGGAAATTCGGCGAGTGCGTCTCGCTCGTCCATGAAAACTCCCTTGTTTCATACATGCCAGATATCAGCTATCAGACAGGATAGGAGAGTTGCCCGCGCGCGTCAAGACCCCGTCCGCGTCGCAGCGGCCGGACGATGGCTCAGGGACGTGGTTCGAGACGGCACGACGACGCGTCCAGAGATGCTAGGAAAAACGAGCGGCGTACCCTGGACGCGTGCATAGGATCTTCGACATGTCGTTCGCCGCGGTCTATCCGCTGTACATGGCGAAGGTGGAGAGGAAGGGGCGGACCTCCGCCGAGCTCGATGAGGTCATCCGATGGCTGACCGGATTCGATGAGGTCGCGCTGCGCCGCCACATCGCCGACGGCACGACGTTCGCGGAGTTCTTCGCCGATGCACGGATGAACCCGAACGCATCGTTGATCACGGGCGTCATCTGCGGGGTGCGGGTGGAAGAGATCGAGGATCCGCTCATGCAGAAGATCCGATACCTCGACAAGGTCGTCGACGAGCTCGCCCGCGGCAAGCCGATGGCGAAAGTGCTCCGCACGCCCGCCGCGGTGGTCGCCCCGTGAGGATGGCGCACGACGTCAAGCTCGAGCAGGTGGAGCCTCGCCCCACGGCAGTGGTCCGCGCGACGACGACCTGGGACGAGCTCCCGTCGACATGACGGGGTGCCCGGTTTCAGGACATCGTCGACGGGTGGTGAGCAGCGGTGGTGCTGGGATGCCAGGTGTCCGGATCGATCCGGCCGGCGTACATGGGGAGAGCGAGAGGCGAGTCGGTGGACACGAACTGCGACCACATCCGGTTGCTGCCGGCGGTGCCCTCAAGGTGCACCTTCGTCACGTGGCTGAGGTCGAGCGTGCTGATCAGCTCGACGGGGTCGACGCCCGCCGACTCGGCGAGCACCTTGCCCTCGGGATCGACGATGAGGCTCTGACCCCGGCCAATCGGGCCTGCGCAATTGACCGACACAGTGAAGGTCTGGTTGACGATGGAGTTGGCCTGCGCCAGCACCAGCTCCTGGGAGCGATCCGGGGTGGTCGTCTTGACGATGTTGATGACCGCTTCGGCGCCCATCCAGGCGAGGTGGCGGGCAACCTCGGGGAACCAGGCGTCGTAGCAGATCGAGATGCCGAGGCGGCCGACCCCTGGGATGTCGAACACCACGAAACGGTCGCCCGCGTCGTAGGGCTCGAATGGCCGCCACGGGAAGACCTTGCGGTAGTGCGCGACGAGTTCGCCGGCCGGCGAGAACACGAGGGCGGTGTTGAAGAGTTCGCCGAGCGGACCCCTCTCGCAGATGCTGCCTGGGATCAGCCACGCGCCGGCTTCGCGCGCGATGTCGCCGAGCTCTGCCACGAGCTGGCCGTCGAGTGGAACGGCGGATCGGCGGAGTTCGACGTTGCGCTGCTCGTCGGGCCAGATCTCGGAACCGAACAGGTGCAGCTCGGGGTAGACGATGAGATCGGCATGCGCGGCGCGCGCGATCACGTCGGCGCGGAAGGGTGCCAGATCGGCGCCGATGGTCACCGGCTGAGCCTGCACCGCCGAAACCGTGAGCGTTCGGGACAAACCGCACCTCCATTGTGGATTGACGTTGGAACCCAAAATAGATCACCCTCTCGAGCGGCTGAAGCTCGCCAACCACGACCACGAGCGCATCCTCGACGCTGTGCGGCCTCACGACCCGGTGGATGCCGCGGCTGAAATCTCAGCACACATCGCAGCCCTGCACTCGACGGTGTTCGTCGGCTACCCCGACGCGGAAAGCTGGATTCGTGGTGGCCGGGTCATGCCACCGAGACATGTGTCCCGCGGGTGTGCCGCAGGACACAGCGGGGACACTCGAACGGACCGTCCGGCAAAGACCGAGAACTCATGCAAGAAGCCAGAAAAGTGCGCCTGCCCAGGGATTTCATGGCTGAGACGGAGGGACTTGAACCCTCCCTTGGATTGACGAAGCTTTCGCTTGGCCGGCGACGCGCAACGCCGCAGTACGCAACGTGTCCGGCCACCTACCCGCAGAAACACGCGGATGCAGCTGCCGATCGCACCCGATCTGATCGATCGATGCGGTCGACGGGCAAGTCGATTGGGGTGCCAGCGTGTACATGGATTGATGTGTGCGTACGCAACTTGTGGGCAAAATGTGGGCACGCCGTGGGCGGGTGTAGGCGCCTTCGCCTGTGATGTATCAGGACATGCCTGACAGTTCTGCCTCAGGACATCTCTGACAGTTGATGTGTCAGGACATGCCTGACGTTAGAGGGTCCTCGCGGGCCCGGGTCGGCGGCCGTTGCTGACGTATTTGGTGCCGGGTCTGGGCCAGGGGTGCGCGATGATCAGGGTGCCGCGGAGGTCGAAGACCATGACGGTCTTCCCGGCGTCCACGACGCAGACTCTCTGCTCGGCGAAGGCGCGGGCGATCCCGAATCGGATGCCGCGGAACTCGACCGCGCCGGTGTTGCCGACCAGCTTCACTGATCTCTTCAGAGGGGCTCGGGAGCGGTCCGCGCGGGGCGACCGGTCGGGGCGGTTCGGTCCTCGAGGTGGCGTCCCAGGCGGACTGCGGCGTGATCCGGCCCTGAAGCGCTTGGTGAGGTCGCAGGGTGTCGTAGATGGGGTCGAAGTCGTCGACCTGGGTTTGCAGTTGCTCGAGAGTCGCGGCGAGAGGCTGCTTGTCGAGAGAGCAGCCGTTGCGGAACACCGTGCGCGGCGATGCCCTTCTTCACCACGACGATCGCGGCTTCGGACGTTTCGCCCCACGCGACGTGAGAGGCGATGGCGAGGCGGGAGTGGTCGTCGATGAGTTGGAAGATCACGCACTTGCGCCCGCCAGTGAGGACATACTCCGTCGCATCAAGCTGCCAGCACGCGTTCGGTGCCGGGGGTAGACGAATCGCCGGTAGGAGGAGCGTGGCTTCTTCCGCGGCTCAGTCTTCGCGACCCGGGCGTCACGGAAGATGCGAGATAGCGACGCGGTCGACGGCACCGGCTCCATCCCGAGCGACCGCATCTTCTCGTGAACACTGATCGGGCCGTGATCGAGCCCGGACTGTTCCAACGCAGCCCGCACCGCGATCGCCTGCACGGCAATGGCGTCGGCGAGTTTGCCCGGGCTGTCTTTCGGGCGTCTCGACCGTGGCTCCAATGCCGCAGCCGGGCCCTCTGCGGCCGCGCGCCTTCGGATCGCGTAGAACGTCTCGCGCGAGATCCCATGCTCGAGGCAGAACGTCGTCACCGACCCGCGCGGCGCATCCGGAGGCCACTGCGTGATGGC
>NZ_DATMIO010000123.1:0-9953 GCF_035554235.1 Microbacterium sp.
GCCGCCCCGTCCGCCAGCGCGGCCCCGGCCGCCAGCCCGGCCCCCGCCCCGGCCCCGGCCGCCAGCCCCCACCCGGTCGCCAGCCCACAACCGGTCGCTGAGCCCGTCGAAGCGCAGCCGGGGCCCACCCCTGCGCCATCCGGTCCCGTCACTCTCCAGCACGTGCGCGATGCGTGGCCGGAGGTGCTCGCACGGCTCGAAGACATCAGCCGCGGCTCGTGGCTCGTGGCGAGCAACGCCCGCGTGCTCGCCTTCGCGGGCGACGTGCTCACCCTCGCGTTCCAGAGCCAGAGCGATGTCGCCAAGTTCAAGAAGCTCACGGCCGGTCAGGGCGTCAGCGAAGATCTCCGCAACGCGATCCTGGGTGTGCTGGGTGTGCGCGTGAAGTATCTCGCGCGCCACGACTCCGACGCCTCCGATGCACCTGGGCCCGACGCGCTCCCGCCGGATGCCCCTTCGCCCGATGCGCCCCCCTCGAACGCGCCCCCGCCGGACGACGACCCGGGGGAGTCGCCGGGTGGGGCATCCGATTCGTCATCGCGCCCACGGACTGTCGTCGAGCCGCCGCACCAGGGCCGACCTCAGCCGGCCACGTCGCCCCGCGCCGCCTCGGTGACCGAATGGGCGGTGGCCCCGATCCCCACGGAGGGGGACGGCACCGCCTTCCCGCATGCGGGAACCCCGATCGCGGTCGCGCAGTTTCCCGTCGACGACGAGCCCGAGGAGGCGGAGTCCGCACCGACCGTGCTGCGGGTGGCGACGCTGGCTCCCGAGCGCGAGGGTGACGTGCTGGCAGACGACATCGAGCCGCCGAGCGACGAAGACGATGATGACGAGCCCGACGTCGACACGCTCGGCCCCGCGGTCGCGATGCCGGCAGTCCCGAACATCGCCCCGAAGCCGAACCCCCGATCGACGGGGGTGCAGCGCTACGGCGAGCCCGTCGTGCGCCAGGTCCTCGGTGGGCGCTTCATCCGCGAAGAGCCCTACGAGCCGCCCACGAGGTTCAGCTAGCTGATGTACGACGGCATCGTCCAAGATCTGATCGACGAGTTCGGCCGGCTGCCCGGCATCGGGCCGAAGTCGGCGCAGCGCATCACATTCCACATCCTGCAGACCCCGTCATTCGATGTCTCCCACCTCGCTCTGCTGCTGAGCGAAGTGCGCGACAAGGTGCGCTTCTGCGAGGTCTGCGGCAATGTCTCCGAACAGGACCGCTGCTCGATCTGCCGCGATCCGCGCCGCACCCCGACGCTCATCTGCGTCGTCGAAGACGCGAAGGATGTCGCGGCCATCGAGCGCACGCGGGAGTTCCGCGGCCTCTACCACGTGCTCGGGGGAGCGATCAGCCCGATCGCGGGCGTCGGGCCCGACGATCTGCGCATCACCTCGCTGATGCAGCGGCTCGCCGATGGCACCGTACAGGAGGTGATCCTCGCGACGAACCCCAACCTCGAGGGCGAGGCGACCGCCACCTACTTGAGCCGACTCCTCACGACCCTCGAGATCCGCGTGACCCGCCTCGCCTCGGGCCTTCCCGTGGGCGGTGACCTGGAGTACGCCGATGAGGTCACGCTCGGGCGCGCCTTCGAAGGCCGGCGGACGGTGTGATGACGACAACCGTCCTGCAGCGCTACGACACGCGCGCGTGGCTCCTCTTCGCCGCGATGGCGCTGCTGTGGGGCGTGCCCTACCTCTTCATCAAGGTCGCGGTCGATTCCTACTCACCGGCCGCGATCGTCTGCGCGCGCACGCTCGTCGGGGCGCTGCTGCTGCTGCCGTTCGCGCTGCGGAACAACGCATTGCGGCCCGCTCTCGCGAAGTGGCCGTGGGTCCTGGCCTTCGCGGCGATCGAGATCGCGGGGCCGTTCCTGCTGCTCGGTCACGCGGAGCAGACCCTGCCGTCGGGCCTGACCGGGCTCCTCGTCGCTACCGTGCCGCTCTTCGCCGCGGTGATCGCCTTCGCGCGCGGCGACCGGGCGTCGCTCAAACCCGCTCGCATCGTCGGCCTCGTCATCGGCTTCCTGGGCGTGGCGATCATCGTGATCGGTCCCGGTCTCGGCGTCGATGGTGGAGTGGGGCTGATCGCGATCGGCGAGGTGCTCCTCGTTGCCATCTGCTACGCCATCGCCCCGTTCATCGTCGCCCGCAGACTCGGAGCGGTGCCGGCCCTGGGTACGGTCACACTGTCGCTCGCGGTGGTGGGCATCGTCTACCTCCCCATCGCCGTGGCCACACAGCACACGGTCCCCACGATCGAGGCGACCGTCTCGGTGGTGCTTCTCGGCGTGCTGTGCACGGCGGTGGCGTTCATCACCTTCTTCGCGCTGATCGCCCGCGTCGGGCCGGTGCGCGCACCCCTGTTCACGTACGTCAATCCGGTCGTCGCGATCGTGCTGGGCGTGCTCATCCTGGGCGAGGAGCTCACGCCGGCTCTTCTCGTGGGATTCCCGATCGTTCTCGCGGGCTGCTGGCTCGCGGCGACCGGGGGCCTGCGGATGCGGCGCCCGCCCGACGGGGTCCCACCGATCGCACCGGGCTGAGGCATCCGGCTCGGCGCAGCACCTCCACGAGGACGATCCAGGAGGTCACGATCGCCGACACGATCGCCCGCAGCGCGCCCGCGGCGGCGCCGGTGGCGAAGTCATATGGACTCTGCGGCATGCGCCCGTCCCTAAGATGGACGATTGGGTGCGGCATCCGCCCCGACGTTTTCCGGGAGTTCCATCGTGGCGCTGATCGTCCAGAAGTACGGCGGCTCGTCGGTCGCCGACGCCGAGAGCATCAAGCGCGTCGCCAAGCGCATCGTCGACACGCGTCGCGCGGGCCACGACGTCGTCGTGGCCGTGAGTGCCATGGGCGACACGACCGATGAGCTGCTCGACCTCGCGAATCAGGTCGCCCCGATCCCCGCGCCCCGCGAGCTCGACATGCTTCTCTCCAGTGGAGAGCGCATCTCGATGGCCCTGCTCGCGATGGCGATCCACTCGATGGGCTTCGAGGCGCGCTCCTTCACCGGCAGCCAGGCGGGCATGATCACCGATGCGCGGCACGGCGCCGCGCGCATCGTGGATGTCACGCCGGTGCGTCTGCGCGAGGCCCTCGACGAGGGCGCGATCGTCATCGTCGCCGGCTTCCAGGGTTTCAACCGCGACACTCGCGACATCACCACCCTCGGCCGGGGCGGTTCGGATACGACCGCCGTCGCCCTCGCCGCCGCGCTCGAGGCCGACGTCTGCGAGATCTACAGCGACGTCGACGGCATCTTCACCGCCGACCCGCGCGTCGTGCCACGGGCGCGCAAGCTCGACCGGATCTCCAGTGAGGAGATGCTCGAACTGGCGGCCAACGGCGCCAAGGTGCTGTACATCCGGGCCGTCGAGTACGCGCGCAGGCACGGGGTCTTGATCCACGCCCGCTCGACCTTCTCTTCGGGCGAGGGGACACTGGTGTGGGGGGAGGGGATGCGGCGCAACGGCGTCGCACTCACCGCCGGAGGCGGCAACGCAGAGGGAGCAGACATGGAAGAGCCCATCGTCGCCGGGGTCGCCACCGACCTCAGCCAGGCGAAGATCACCATCATCGGCGTGCCCGACGTGCCCGGCAAGGCCGCCGAGATCTTCAAGATCGTGGCCCGCTCCGGGGCCAACGTAGACATGATCGTGCAGAACGTGTCGGCCGCGGCCACGGGCCTTGCCGACATCTCGTTCACGCTGCCGAAGGCCGACGCTGCCACCGCCCTCAAGGCGCTCTCCGGGCATCAGGCGGAGGTCGGGTTCGAGAGCCTCGTGCACGATGACCAGATCGGCAAGCTGTCGGTCGTCGGCGTCGGCATGCGCACGCACTCGGGCGTATCCGCCACGCTGTTCGAGGCACTGTCGATCGCCGGAGTCAACATCGAGATGATCTCCACGAGCGAGATCCGCATCTCCGTGCTCGTCCGCGGCGATGACCTCGCCGAGGCTGCGCGCCTCGTGCACACCGCGTACGGTCTCGACGGCACCGTCGACGCGACCGTGCACGCGGGCACCGGCCGCTGACTCCCTCCGGGCACCCGACCATCCGGGCCGGCCGCTCGCAGGCGCCGCGGTAGAATCGGAACTTACGCCGCGACATCCGAGGAACCCCAATGACCCACATCTCCGAGACCGGACTGTCCGTCGCCGTGGTCGGCGCCACCGGACAGGTCGGCACCGTCATGCGCCAGATCCTCGCGGAGCGCGCGTTTCCGATTCGCGAGCTGCGCCTGTTCGCGACCGCGCGGTCTGCCGGGACGGCCGTCGAGTTCGGCGGGCAGACGGTGATCATCGAGGATGTCGAGACCGCCGATCCGGCAGGCATCGACATCGCGCTGTTCTCCGCCGGGGCCACGGGCAGCCGCGCGCACGCGCCCCGCTTCGCGGCGGCCGGTGCGCTGGTGATCGACAACTCGAGCGCGTGGCGCATGGATCCCGACGTTCCGCTGGTCGTGAGCGAGGTCAACCCCCACGCCATCGACGAGGCGCGCAAGGGCATCGTGGCGAACCCCAACTGCACGACCATGGCGGCCATGCCGGTGCTCAAGGTGCTCGACCGCGAGGCCGGACTCGAGCGTCTCATCGTCAGCACTTATCAGGCCGTCAGCGGCTCGGGCATCGCGGGTGCGGAGGAACTCCTCGGCCAGGTCGAGGGAGTGCTCGCCCAGGGCGACACCCTGCGGCTCGTGCACGACGGCTCGGCGATCGATTTTCCGCAGCCCGAGAAGTACGTCGCGCCGATCGCGTTCGATGTGATCCCCTTCGCCGGCAACCTCGTCGACGACGGTGAAAATGAGACCGACGAGGAGAAGAAGCTCCGCAACGAGAGCCGCAAGATCCTCGAGCTCCCCGACCTCCGTGTCGCGGGCACGTGCGTGCGGGTTCCGGTCTTCACGGGGCATTCGCTCAGCATCCACGCCGAGTTCGCCAGGGACATCACCCCCGACCGCGCGCGTGAGGTGCTCTCAAGCGCGCCGGGTGTGCTTCTCGAGGAGGTGCCCACCCCGCTGCAGGCGGCGGGCAAGGATCCGAGCTTCGTGGGCCGGATCCGGGCCGACCAGTCCGCCCCCGAGGGCAAGGGCCTCGTGCTCTTCATCAGCAACGACAACCTGCGCAAGGGCGCGGCGCTCAACGCGGTGCAGATCGCGGAGGTCGTGGCGGCGCGGCTCGGCGCCAGCGCCGCCGTCTGAGCGGTCCGGGGTGCCCTCCGCGCCCGCCTAGACTTGACGGGTGACCGAAACCGTCGACGTCGTACTCATCGGCGGTGGCATCATGAGCGCCACCCTGGGTACCCTCCTCAAAGAACTCCAGCCGGACTGGAAGATCGTCGCTCTCGAGCGCCTGCACGATGTGGCGCTGGAGAGCTCGAACGCGTGGAACAACGCGGGCACGGGCCATGCGGCCCTGTGCGAGCTGAACTACATGCCCGAGGCGCCCGACGGCACGGTCGACCCCGCGAAGGCGATCCAGATCAACGAGCAGTTCCAGCAGAGCCGTCAGCTCTGGGCCTCGCTCATCGAGGCGGGGGTGCTCGATGCGCCGTCGACGTTCATCAACGCCACCCCGCACATGACGTTCGTGCAGGGCGAGAAGGATGTCGCGTACCTGAAGAAGCGCTACGAAGCCCTCAAGAAGGAGCCGCTCTTCGCCGGCATCCAGTACAGCGAGGACTCCCGCGTCATCCACCAATGGGCCCCGCTGCTGATGAAGCGCCGTCGCAAGGGCGTGCCGTTCGCGGCGACCCGCGTGCCCGCCGGAACCGACGTCGACTTCGGCGCGCTCACGCACCAGCTCTTCGATCACCTTCGCGACAACGGCGCTCAGGTCTACACCAACACCGAGGTGAACAACCTCACCCGGCAGGCCGACGGCACGTGGTTGATCAAGATGCGAGACTCGATCGGGCGCACACCGCGCAAGCTCAAGGCCCGCTTCGTCTTCGTCGGAGCGGGCGGGTGGGCGCTCAAGCTCCTGCAGCGCTCGGGCATCCCCGAGATCAGGGGCTACGGCGTCTTCCCGATCGGCGGTCAGTGGCTCAAGACGAGCAACCCGGCCCTCGTGGCGCAGCACAAGGCGAAGGTGTACTCGCAGGCGTCGGTCGGCGCACCGCCGATGTCGGTGCCGCACCTCGACACGCGCGTGGTCGATGGCGAGGCATCCCTGCTCTTCGGTCCGTTTGCGACGTTCAGTCCGAAGTTCCTGAAGCACGGCTCGATGTTCGACATCGTCGGCCAGGTGCGCCCGGGCAATCTCTGGCCGATGCTGAAGGTCGCGATCGACAACCCCTCGCTCATCACGTACCTCGTCGGCGAGCTCCTGAAAAACCACGCGAAGAAGGTCGACAGCCTCCGCACCTTCATGCCCACGGCGAAGGACGAAGACTGGGTGCTGCTCGGCGCCGGTCAGCGCGCCCAGGTGATGAAGCGGGACCCCAAGAAGGGCGGTGTCCTGCAGTTCGGCACCGAGGTCGTCACCTCGGAGGACGGCACCATCGCGGGCCTGCTCGGCGCCTCCCCGGGTGCTTCGACCGCCGTGTCGATCATGCTCGGGCTGCTGAAGACGTGCTTCCCCGACCAGATCGCCGGGTGGGAGCCGAAGCTCGCCGAGCTGATCCCGAGCTATGGAACCTCGCTGAACGTCGATCCCGCCGTCGCGCGCGCCTCCCTCGAGGAGACCGCGGGCGTCCTGGCCATCTCCGCCTGACGCGACGCTGACACCGCCGCCGCGCGTCGCGCGTGTGAGCGTTTCGTAGACTCGGCGGGTGGCCAAACTCTATTTCCGCTACGGAGCGATGAACTCCGGCAAGTCGACCGCGCTCCTTCAGGCCGCGTACAACTACGAAGAGCGGGGCCAGCGCGTGCTCCTTGCGAAACCCGCCATCGACACGAAGGCCGCCGATCAGGTCGAGAGCCGCCTGGGCATGTCCCGCACCGTCGACTTCGTGCTCGCACCGGGCGACGAGCCCCGCGACGTGTTCGCGCGTTCCGCCGCTCGCGTCGCGGCCGAGACCGGGGGCCGGGTCGCGTGCCTGCTCGTCGACGAGGCGCAGTTCCTCACCGCCGGGCAGGTCGACGGACTCTTCCGCATCGCGGTGCTCGATGACATCCCCGTGCTCGCGTACGGCATCCGCACCGACTTCCGCACCGAGGCCTTCCCGGGCTCTCGTCGCCTTCTCGAGGTCGCGCACACGCTCGAGGAGCTCAAGACGATCTGCCGGTGCGGGCGCAAAGCGCTGTTCAACGGCCGCCTGATCGACGGTCGATTCGTGTTCGCCGGCGATCAGGTCGCGATCGACACTTCGACGGGGCTCAGTGCGAGCACTTCGACGGGGCTCAGTGCAAGTGGCGAGGTGACATACGAGTCGCTGTGCGGCCTGTGTTACCTCGAGGAATCGGGCGGACACCTCGACGGGAGGTGACACCGGCGCTCGGTAGGGTTGAAGCATGCGAGTACTCCTTGCCGGCGGAGCCGGGTATATCGGGACCCACACGGCCGTCGCCCTGGTGGCGGCGGGCCACGAAGTGGCCCTGCTGGATGACCTCTCCGGCACGAGCGCCGTGGCTGCCGAGCGGGTGTCGCGGATCGTGGGCACCGACGTTCCGCTCGTGGTGGGGAATGCCGCCGACGACGAGGTCGTCGAGTCCGTATTCACCGCCCACGGACCGTTCGATGCGATCATCCACCTGGCGGCTTTCAAGGCCGTGGGGGAGTCGACGCAGAAGCCCCTCGACTACTACTCCAATAACCTCGACACCACGTTCGCGCTCCTGCGCGTCGGGCTCGCCCGCGGCATCCGCTCGTTCGTCTTCTCATCCACCGGAACCGTGTACTCGGATCCCGACGACCTGCCCTTCACCGAGCACTCGAAGACCAGCGTCGACCTGTCGAACGCGTACTCGAAGTCCAAGCGCATGAACGAGGTCGTGCTGGAGGACGTCGCCCGGGTGAACCCCGAGGTTAACGTCACCGTGCTGCGGTACTTCAACCCGGTGGGTGCCCATTCGAGCGGGCTGATCGGCGAGGACCCGTCGGGCATTCCCAACAACCTGATGCCTTACGTGTCCCGTGTGGCGATCGGCACGCTCGACCGCGTCGGCGTCTTCGGCGACGACTACGACACCCCCGACGGCACCGGCCTGCGGGACTACATCCACGTCGTCGACCTCGCCGAGGGCCACGTGGCGGCGATCGAGAAGGCGCAGCCCGGCTACGCGGTCTACAACCTCGGCACGGGGGTGCCGGTGAGCGTGCTCGAGCTCATCGCCTCGTTCGAGCGCGCCGTCGGGCACGAACTGCCCAAGCACATCCTGGGTCGTCGCCCGGGCGATGTCGCCGCGACCTTCTGCGATCCCGCGAAGGCGCAGCGGGAGCTCGAGTGGTCGACGAAGCTGACGATCGATGACGCCTGCCGTGACTACTGGACGTGGCAGACGCAGAACCCGAACGGGTACGCGACGCTCTGACGTCAGGCCGTGCGGGGCTCTCGCGCGCGGCGTGGGGGGAGCGGCACGAGCATCGACGTCGTGCGCCGATAGTCCGCATAGCCGGGGTATTTCGATGCCGTGATCGACTCGGTGAAGATCGTCGATCCGATGAAGAGCAGCGTGAGCAGCGCGGCGCCGAGGATGGTCCAGTTCAGTGCACCGCCCCACAGACCGAGTCCGGATGCCGTCGCGGCGGTCGCCCCGATCGCGTAAAAGGTCCACCACTGCGTCTGCTCGAAGAAGAAGTTCGGGTGACGGCTGAGCCGCCAGAGGCCTGTCGTCACGAAGCCCGGCTCGAGCACACCCCCCGCGCGCTTCTTGGCCTGGTGGAAGTTCCACTGCTGCTGGTCGGCGATCGTCTCGCCGACGAGAAACGCCGCGAACAGCAGCGCGAAGGCGATGTCCCACCCGTTGAGCGGAGCGGGGTTCTGCCAGGCGATGAAGGCGGGCAGTGTGATGAGCACGAGCAGCGCGTTCTGATAGAGCACGATGAACAAAAGGTTGAAGACCTGGAACTGCCACGTCTTCATGCGGCCGCGAAGCACCGCCCAGCGATAGTCCTCCATGCCCGCGTATCCGCCCTTGCGGGCGAAGTTGTATGTGAGGCGCGCGCCCCACGCGGTCGCGAGCACGGCCATCAGCAGGAGGCGCCCCGGGTCATTGCCGTCGGCGATGCCGGCGATGGCGAAGACCCAGGCGTACAGCGGGGGGACGATCGACCAGATCCGGTCGACCCACGACGTGTCCCTCGAGAGGAGCGACGCGATCCAGCAGAACGCGCTGGTGAGGGCCGCGACGAGAACGACGAGGAGCAGGGGATGCATGCGCCACAGCCTACGGGCGGGCCCGGAGTCAGGTGGTGTCGACCGCTCCGGTCAGACGCGGACGGGGAGGGTGGGCAGCAGCCGCTCGAGGTGTGCGGCCGTGTCTTCCCAGCCTTCGACGGCCTCGCACGGCACGCCGAGGGCGCGCACCGGGTAGTCGTTGCCATCCGGGTCGAGCCGGTCGCCGTAGAAGAGCATGTCGTCGAGTGGGATGCCGGTCTGCTCGGCGAGTCGCGTCATGCCGTAGGCCTTGTCGATGCCCCGGTGGGTGATGTCGACAGAGGTGGATCCGCCCGAGCGCACCTCGAGGTCGGGAATGCGGGCGGCGACCGCGTCACGCAGGGCGGACTTCTTCGCGCTCGTGGGGTCCCACGCGATCTTCGCGTCGAGCGGCGCTGCCTGCCCGAGCGCGGAGAACGTGATCTGCGATCCGCGGTCCTCCAGGATGGGGCCCCAGGTCTGCTCTTCCCAGAGTCCCAGGCGGCGCGCCTCGGACTCCACGGCGGCGAGGGCGCGGGTCTTCTCGTCGTCGGTCAGGTGGTGCGCGTAGACGGGGGAGAAGCCCGTGCCGTCGAAGCGGTAGTACTGCGTCCCGCAGGTGGGCATGAGGTGGATCCGGGCGAGGGTCT
>NZ_DATMIO010000124.1:0-5965 GCF_035554235.1 Microbacterium sp.
GAAACCCTTCCCAGGTCGTCCGACGACCACGGCTGTGGATAACTTCAGACCCGTGACCCAGGGATTTGTCAGGATCGACCGCGTGAGTCCTGTCGCCGCAACCGTCGCCGAGCGCGTGCGCGATCGCCTGCGGGCCGAGCAGGCCGATCCGGCCCGCAGCCCCGAGCGCGCAGCCCAGATCGCGCGCGCCGAGGTGCAGCGGCACAACGACTACGCGCTCGCACGCGGGCTGGCGCCGGTGGATGACGAGGCCCGATGCGTGCGCGAAGTGCTGGCCGCCGTCTCTGGCTACGGACCGCTGCAGGCCTACCTCGATGACCCGAGCGTCGAGGAACTCTGGATCAATGCCCCCGACCGCATCTTCGTCGCGCGCGGGGGAGTGGCCGAGCGCACGCCCCTCACGCTCACCGACACCGCGATCCGCGACCTCGTCGAGCGGATGCTGCATGCCTCGGGTCGGCGCGTCGACCTGAGTCAGCCGTTCGTCGACGCCTCGATGCCGGACGGAAGCCGCCTGCACGTGGTCATCCCCGACATCACCCGTTCGCACTGGTCGGTAAACATCCGTAAGTTCCTGCCGGGCTACCGCTCCCTCTCACGGCTCGTCGACGCCGGATCGCTCGCGCCCGAGGCTGCCGACATCCTGCACGACGCCATGGTCTCGGGCAGGAGCGTGCTCGTCTCGGGCGCGACGCACGCCGGCAAGACGACGCTGCTCGGTGCGCTTATCGCGGCCTGTCCTCCGCAGCAGCGCATCGTCACGGTCGAGGAGACGTTCGAGCTCGCGGTCGACGCCCCGGACATCGTGGCTCTGCAGGGCCGGCAGCCGAGCCTCGAGGGCACGGGCGAGGTCACGCTGCGGCGCCTCGTGAAAGAGGCGCTGCGGATGCGGCCGGATCGCCTGGTGGTCGGAGAGGTGCGCGACGCCGAGGCCCTCGATCTGCTGCTCGCGCTCAACACGGGCGTGCCCGGCGCCGCGACGATCCACGCGAACTCCGGCCGCGAAGCCCTCGCGAAGCTCTCCGCTCTGCCCCTCCTCGCGGGACGCAACATCGACAAGGGCTTCGTGCTTCCGGCCGTGGCCGCGTCGGTGCACGTCGTGGCGCATTGCGCGATGGATGCCGCCGGCCGACGCGCCGTGGTGGAGATCGTGGCCCCCACCGGGCGGCTCGCCGGCGATTCCGTCGAGGCACGCACGCTCTATGAGGCGACCCCGCGATGACGATCGTCTGGGGCGCGGTGCTCGCCGCGGGTCTGCTGCTCACGGTCTCGCCGTGGCTGTGGCCCGCGAAGAGCGAATCCGAGCACCACGTTCCCCAGGGCCCACTGTCGAAGCTGCTCGAGGCGGCGGGCCTGGCGCATGTCGCTCCCCGCGTCGTCATCGCGTTCGCCGTGTTCGCGGCGGCGTTCGCGGCCGCGCTCGCGTGGCTCCTGACCGGCGTCGTCGCGCTGGCCGCGGTCGCCGCCGTGGCGGCCGCGGCATCACCTCTCGCCTGGCTGCGCGCGCGCACGCTGCGGCTGCGCAAGGCGCGTCGCGGCCTCTGGCCCGACATCTGCGACCTCCTCATCGCCTCCGTGCGGGCCGGGATGTCGCTGCCCGACGCCGTGGCCAGTCTCTCGTCATCCGCCCCTTCGACGCTCCGCCCCGCGTTCGCGGCGTTCGAGGCCGACCTGGCCGCCTCGGGACATTTCGATTCGAGCGCCGAGCGGCTGAAGTCCGCGCTGGCCGACCCCACGGCCGACCGCATCATCGAGACGCTCCGTATGGCCCGCCAGGTCGGCGGCACCGAGCTCACGCCCGTGCTGCGCGCCCTCGCCTCGTCGGTCCGCGCCGACGCCGCGCTGCGGGCCGAGGTGGAGGCGCGGCAGTCGTGGATCCGGGGCGCCGCCGTCCTGGGCGTCGTCGCGCCGTGGGCGATCCTCGCGATGCTCGCGCTGCGGCCCGAGGGTGCGCGAGCGTACGGCAGCCCGGAAGGCGTCGTCCTGATCCTCGCCGGGGCCGCGGTGTCGTTCGTGGCGTACCGCGTCATGATCCGGATCGGCCGGCTGCCCGAGCCGCGGCGGTGGTTCGGATGATGCCGGCGGGGTGGGGCACCGACATCGCGCTGGCCCTCGTGCTCGGCGGTGCCCTCGGCATCGGCATCTGGAGCCTTCTCGCCCTCGCCCCGCGATGGGGTGCTCCCACGCTGGCCCGGCGCATCGCGCCCTACGTCCGCGATGTCACTGACCCTCGCGGCGCCACGTTGTGGAGCTCTCCGTCCGACCCGGCCGGAGCGCTCGTCGGCGGCCTTCGGGCCCTCTGGCAGGGCGCGCGGGAGCGCTTCAGCTCGGCCCTCGGCGGCTCCGACACCATCGCTCGCCGACTGACGCAGGCGGGATGGGCGATCGATGTCCCCGCCTTCCGCGGTCGTCAGCTGGCGTGGGCCATCGGTGGCATCGTGCTCGGCGGATTGGTGATCGTGGGGCTGGCGCTCGCCGGCACCCTGACGGTTGCGGGTGTGCTGGTGCCGCCCGTGCTCGCGGTCATCGGCCTCGCGCTCTGCGATGCGCACCTCACTACGGCATCGCGCGCCCGCGTCGCCCGGATCGAAGACGAGCTTCCCACGGTGCTGGAGTTCTTGGCCCTGTGCCTTTCGGCGGGGGAGAGCCTGCTCGACAGTCTTCGCCGCATCGGCTCGGTGGGCTCGGGGGAGCTGACCCTCGAGGTGCGCACCGCGGTGGTCGCGGTGAGCACCGGATCGTCGCTCTCCGACGCGCTCGGGGCGCTCGCGCACCGGCTGCAGGTCGCCGCGCTCACGCGCGCCGTCGATCACCTCGTGGCCGCCATCGATCGCGGTGCCCCGCTCGCGCTCGTGCTGCAGGCGCAGGCCGCCGACGCCCGCGAGGAGGCCAAGCGCGGCCTCATCGAGCGGGCCGGGCGCAAGGAGATCTACATGCTGATCCCGCTCGTGTTCCTGATCCTGCCGCTGAGCGTGCTCTTCGCCGTGTTCCCGGGTGTCTTCATGCTGCGGCTCGGTGTCGGATGAACGGCCCACAACAATCGGCAGATGACCGCGCGCGGTCGCGAAAGGACGGAATCATGCTTCGAAACCTGGTGGCGCGTGCGCGCACGGCCTGGGGAGACCTCCACGACGACGACCGCGGTGACGTGCCCGGCTGGGTGCTCATCACCCTCATGACGGCCGGGCTGGTCGTGCTCATCTGGGCGCTCGCCGGCCCCGCGCTCGCCAACCTCTTCGAGCAGGCCATCGCCCGCGTCTCGGGCCTTTAGCGATGCGGCGCCTCCGCGAGGCGCTCTCCGATGAGCGCGGTTCCAGTCCCGTCGAGTTCGTGCTCGTCGGCGGTCTGCTGACCATGCTCACCCTGGCCGTGCTGCAGTTCGGCCTCGCCATCTACGTCCGAAACGTCGTCCACGACGCCGCGGTCGAGGGTGCCCACTTCGCAGCCCTCGCCGACACCTCGCTGGCGCAGGGCGCCGAGCGCACCCAGCAGATCGTCACGCGGGCGGTCGGCGCCCAGTACGCCGAGCACGTCTCCGTGCGAGAGACCCGCACGCTGGGCCACGATGCGGTCGAAGTCCAGGTGGTGACGACTCTTCCGCTGGTGGGGCTGCTCGGCGCCCCGCGCTCCCTGGAGGTGACCGCGCATGCGCCGGTCGAATCGCTGGAGTAGCCGCCTTCGGCGGGCGGCGACGAGTGACGAGGGCTCGGCGGCGCTGGAGTTCATCACCGTCGGGCTGCTGCTGCTCGTCCCGCTCGTCTACCTGATCGTCGCGCTCGGCCAGATCCAGGGACAGTCGCTCGGGGCCGAAGCCGGGGCGCGCCACGTCGCGAGGGCGATCTCCACGGCTCCGGATGCCGCGACCGCGACCGCGCGCGCCGATGCGGTACTGCGCTCGATCGTCGACGAATACGGCATCGACGCCGAGACCGTGGAGCTCTCGCTCTCGTGCCGCCCGGCGGGTTCGGTCTGCCCCGAGGCCGGGGCGACCGTCGTCGTGACGATCGCGACCCGGGTCAGCCTGCCGCTCGTGCCCGCGGTGCTCGGCCTCGACGCCCTGGCGAGCGTGCCTGTCGAGGCATCCGCCGCCCAGAAGGTCTCGCGATTCTGGGGCGCCGAGTGAACCGCCTGTGCCGCGGCGGCGTGCCGCCAGATGGTGACTCCCGACCCGACGATGAGGGCAGCATCCTGCTGCTCACGATCGGCTACGCGATGCTCGCGCTGGTCGCGATCTTCGTGTGCGCCAACGCGACGAGCCTCTACCTCGCGCAGAAGCGGCTCGATGCGCTGGCGGATGCTGCGGCCCTGGCCGGTGCGGACGGCTTCACGATCACCCTGGCCGGCGACGACCCGCAGGCCCGGCTTGAGGCGGACGCCGTGCACGCCCAGGCGACCGAGATCGTGGATGCCGTGGGCAGCGGCGCGGTTCTGGTGGCGGCCGGAACGCCCGACGGCGTCTCCGCCCGCGTCACGGTGGCCACGGTGTGGCACGCCCCGATCGTGTCGCTGTTCGTCCCCGAAGGCGTTCCCCTCGAGTCCACCGCGACGAGCCGCACCGCGCTGAGATGATTTAGCGCTGAGACAATCACTGACCTGGGCTGGTCACGAGCTGGGCAGATCACCGACCCCGACACCGTCAGAACCTGCGTTCGGTCGTCCGCTCGGTCGCCTCGTCCTCGTACCTCCAGGTCACGATGAGCAGCTGCGGCGACGCGTGTTCGGGAGCGAAGTACCGCAGCGCCAGGTCGTCGCCGTATTCGATGCGCACCGGAAGGCTCGAGACGCGCACCGTCCTCGACATCTCCGGCGGCTCGACCGCGAGCCGCTCGACGATGATGTGCCGCCCAGACGTGTTCGTGAGACCGATGCGCTTCGTGCCGACGAGATAGAGCGGCCCCCACGCCGGAGGCAGGGCGAGGCGTTGCGCCTCGAGCGCCTGCGCCGAGATCTCGTTCGCGCGCTTCGACCGCTCGTCCGCGCTGCGCGACCGAAGCAGCGCCAACCCGCCGAGCACACCGCTCACGATCAGTGCCAAGAGCGCGATGACATCCGAGGTCTCCACACGCCGATCCTAGAGTCCGAGCTCCGACATCCATTCGTTGCGCAGCACGCCGCGCGGGTCGAACCGATCGCGCAGCGCCGCGAAATCGCTCCACCGCGGGTACAGGGCCGCGACGTCGCGGCGTGCGAACAGCTTGCCCCAGTGCGGGCGGGCGGCGAAGGGCTCGAGTGCCGCTTCGAGGTCGGGGAGGAACGCCTCGACCCCGCGCTGGTCGGGCAGCCACGTGAAGTGCAGCGCCACGGCATCCGTCTCGAAGGAAGGACTCAGCCACAGGCGATCCGCCGCCACCGTGCGGATCTCGCACACCTGCACGAGCGGCGCGATGCGCCCCGCGAGCGACCGGAGCGCGGAGAGGGCGCCAACCGCGTGCCGGCGCGGCACGAGATACTCCGACTGCAGCTCGTCGCCGTTCGAGGGCTGGAACCCCATGCGGAAGTGGGGGAGCCGGTCGAGCCAGCGGCCCGGAACCCCGAGCTGCGGCGTGCAGTTCACGGCCGAGACGCCGGGCAGCGGATGCCGGTTCTCGGCCGCGCGCGGCGCCCCGAGCACGTCGACCGGCACGGGAGCGGGCGAGTCGATCCGTGCCTTGACCCACAGCTGGTCGATGACGTCGGGGTCGCGCCAGGTCGTGAACATGCTCGTGCTGTAGCCGAGGCCGGTGACCTCCGCGAGGTCGGCCAGCACGCCGTCCCAGGGCAGCCCCTCGAAGACCGTCTGCGCGACGTCGAAAGAGGGCACGATATCGAGGTCGACGGTGACCATCACCCCGAGCGCGCCGAGCGACACGACCGCGCCTTCGAAGCCGTCGTCGCCGCGACGGAGGGCGTGCACCGACCCGGCCGGGGTGACGAACTCGACGCCGGCGACGGATGCCGCGAGCGAGCCGACGCGATCGCCCGAGCC
>NZ_DATMIO010000125.1:0-17365 GCF_035554235.1 Microbacterium sp.
GCGGCTGGGCCCGCCCCTCATCCGGGGTTCGAACCTCCGGGTACGGTTACCGCACCCCGCCGTGCGGCAATTCGGGTTGCGGCAGCAGATTCCACGCGGGCGTCGACCTGGCCACGGGCTGCGGAGCGGCGATCTACGCCGCCCACGCCGGGGTCGTCAACTACGCCGGGGGCAACGATGGATACGGCAACTACATCCGGCTCGACCACGGCGGTGGCATCGGCACCGGCTACGCCCACATCCTCGCGTTCCGCGTCTCCCGTGGTCAGTGGGTGGGTGCGGGTCAGCTGATCGCCCTCGAGGGGAACACGGGCAACTCCTACGGATGCCACCTGCACTTCGAGACCTACGAGAACGGCCGCACGGTCAACCCGATCGACTTCATGGCCGCCCGGGGCGTCTCGGTCTAGTCCGCGCCACGCAGAAGGCCGGGCCCGAAGGACCCGGCCCGCGACGTGCGACTCAGACCGTCTTGGGCGCTTCGCCCTCGCCCTGCGTGCGGGTCTGGCCCTCGTGCTCTTGGAATCGGGCGATCGCCTCGTCGAGGATGCGGTCGGCCTCGGCCTTGCCGGCCCACGAATCGACCTTGACCCACTTGTTGGGCTCGAGGTCCTTGTAGTGCTCGAAGAAGTGCTCGATCTCCTTCTTCGTGTAGTCGGGCACGTCGTCGAGGTCCTGGATGTGGCTCCAGCGGGGGTCCTTGGTCAGCACCGCCACGAGCTTGTCGTCGCCCCCGGCCTCGTCGATCATCTTCAGCACGCCGACGGGGCGCACGTTGACCATCACGCCCGGGAACAGGGTGACATCGAGCAGCACGAGCACGTCGAGCGGGTCGCCGTCCTCGCCGAGCGTGTTCTCGAAGAAGCCGTAGTCGGCGGGGTAGCCCATGGGGGTGAAGAGCACGCGGTCGAGGAACACGCGACCGGTTCCGTGGTCGACCTCGTACTTGACGCGGCTGCCGCGGGGGATCTCGATGACGGCGTCGTGTGCGCCCATGCGTGTGCTCCTTGCTGAGGGGTGGATGCCGCAGATCAGCCTACTGCGCACCGCTCGGTGTACCGGATTCAGGCTCAACCGCCGCCAACCGGCCGCGAGCGGGCCTGGGCGAACACACGCGCCCCACCCGTCCTGCACGCGGTACGCGCGGCACGGCTAACGTGGGGGCGATGAGCCCCGATCGCCCCCTGTCTCCCGCCGTCGCCGAAGTGCGGCTGGCGGTGCGGCGCGCGCTGACGGCGCTGCAGAGCCAGGATGCCGCGGCCGGCGTGGCGGCCGTGGTGGTCGCGCTGAGCGGCGGCGCCGACTCGCTGGCGCTCGCCGCCGCCACCGCCTTCGAGACGCCGAAGCTCGGCATCCGCGCCGTTGCCGGCATCGTCGACCACGGCCTGCAGGAAGGGTCGGCGGATGTCGCGGCCCGCGCCGCCGCCGTCGCCGAGGCGCTCGGGCTCGAGGCGCGGGTGCTGCGGGTTTCGGTCGACGCCGCGCACCCCGACGGTCCGGAGGCCGCCGCCCGCGACGCCCGGTACGCGACGCTCGACGCACTGGCGGACGAACTCGGGGCCTCCGGCATCCTGCTCGGGCATACCCTCGATGACCAGGCCGAGACGGTGCTGCTCGGACTCGCCCGCGGGTCGGGAGCCGCGAGCCTGCAGGGGATGGCGGCGAGCTCGGGCCGCCGCATCCGCCCCCTGCTCGGCGTGCGCCGCGCCACGACTCGCGCCTTCTGCGCCGCCAGCGGGCTCGAGCCCTGGGACGATCCGCACAACAGCGACCCCGCGTTCGCCCGTGTGCGTGTGCGCGAGCGCGTGCTGCCCGTGCTCGAGGCCGAGCTCGGACCCGGCGTGGCGGAGGCGCTCGCCCGCACCGCGGAGCAGCTGCGCGAAGACGCCGATGCCTTCCGCGACATGATCGACGAGACGATCGAGGACATCGTCGAGCATGCCGAGGCGGGAATATCGGTGTCGGTGGCCGCACTGGCCGCCAACCCTGCGGCGCTGCGGAACCGCATCATCCGGCACGTCGTCGCCAGCGAATTCCACGAGAGCCTGACCCGGTCGCAGACCCTCGAGGTCGCGCGCCTGGTCACCGACTGGTCGGGCCAAGGACCCGTGGATCTGCCCGGATGCCGCGCCCGGCGCGCCGGCGGGCGCATCGAATTCACGGCATCCTGACCGCCGCCGCGTGCAAAGCCGGCGCCCTGCTCCGCCCGGTGCGCGGCGGACGAGCGCCCTAGACTCGTGCCATGCGCGCAGCGGACATTCCCGGCGACCTCACGACCGTCCTCGTCACCGAGGAGCAGATCCAGGACAAGCTCCGGGAGCTCGCGGCGCAGGTCGCGATCGACTACGAGGGCAAAGACCTTCTGCTCGTCGGAGTGCTCAAGGGCGCCGTGATGGTGATGGCGGATTTCGCCCGCGCCCTTCCCATCGTCGCGCCGATGGACTGGATGGCCGTCTCCTCCTACGGTGCCGGCACGTCCTCGAGCGGCGTCGTGCAGATCCGCAAGGACCTCGACACCGACCTGCACAACCGGCACGTGCTGATCGTCGAGGACATCATCGACTCCGGACTGACGCTCAGCTGGCTGCTGCAGAACTTCGCGTCGCGCGGCGCCGCGTCGGTCGAGGTGCTGGCGCTCCTGCGCAAACCCCACGCGGCGAAGGTGCAGGTGGACGTGCGGTACGTCGGCTTCGACATCCCGACCGAATTCGTCGTGGGCTACGGCCTCGACTACGCCGAGCGCTACCGCAACCTGCGCGACGTCGCCGTGCTCGCGCCGCATGTCTATTCCTAGCGGTACGCCGAGGGCGAATCTCCAGACAAGGCACAAGATAGCCGCGATACCCTGAATCCACGCCGGGATGGCGTGTGCCGATAGAAGGGCTCCGGGGCTCGGCCCCACATCATGGATTTCAAGAAGATCACCCGCAACCCGCTGATCTACGTGCTGCTGATCGGCGTGTTCCTCATCGTGGGCTTCTCGCTCATCTCGACCCTCGGCGGCGCCAAGCAGGTCTCGACCCAGGAAGGCCTCGAGCTGCTCAGGGGCGACACGGTCACGGAGGTGCTCAACACCGACGGTGACCAGCGCGTCGACATGAAGCTCTCGAAGGAGTACGAGGGTGCGAGCGACGTGCAGTTCTACTACGTCACCGCGCGTGCGGCCGAGGTCGTCGACGCGATCAACGCGGCCGATCCCGCCGACGGGTTCAATGACGCGGTGCCGAAGCCGAACTGGTTCGACGGCCTCCTCTCGCTCATGCTGCCGCTGCTGCTGCTCGGTGTGCTCTTCTGGTTCCTGCTCTCCTCCGCCCAGGGCGGCGGCAGCAAGGTCATGCAGTTCGGCAAGTCGCGCGCCAAGCTCGTCACGAAGGAGACCCCGACGGTCACGTTCGCCGACGTCGCCGGCGCCGACGAGGCGATCGAAGAGATGCAGGAGATCAAGGACTTCCTGAAGGACCCCTCGAAGTTCCAGGCGGTAGGCGCCCGCATCCCGAAGGGCGTGCTGCTGTACGGCCCTCCCGGAACCGGCAAGACCCTGCTCGCCCGCGCCGTCGCCGGCGAGGCCGGCGTGCCGTTCTACTCGATCTCCGGCTCGGATTTCGTCGAGATGTTCGTCGGCGTCGGCGCGAGCCGCGTGCGCGACCTCTTCAACCAGGCCAAGGAGTCCAGCCCCGCGATCATCTTCATCGACGAGATCGACGCCGTCGGCCGGCACCGCGGCGCCGGCATGGGCGGCGGCCACGACGAGCGCGAGCAGACGCTCAACCAGATGCTCGTCGAGATGGACGGCTTCGACCCGAAGGTCAACGTCATCGTCATCGCGGCGACGAACCGCCCCGACATCCTGGACCCCGCCCTGCTGCGTCCGGGCCGCTTCGACCGCCAGATCGGCGTCGACGCCCCCGACCTCAAGGGCCGCAAGCGCATCCTCGAGGTGCACGGACGCGGCAAGCCCCTCGCCGACGGCGTCGACCTCGAGGTCGTCGCCCGCAAGACGCCCGGCTTCACCGGAGCCGACCTCGCCAACGTGCTGAACGAGGCCGCCCTGCTGACCGCGCGCTCCAACGCCCAGCTCATCGACAACCGCGCCCTCGACGAGGCGATCGACCGCGTCATCGGCGGTCCGCAGCGTCGCACGCGCGTGATGAAGGACAAGGAGAAGCTGATCACTGCCTACCACGAGGGCGGGCACGCACTGACGGCGGCGGCGATGAACCACACCGACCCCGTGACGAAGATCACGATCCTCCCGCGCGGCAAGGCTCTCGGCTACACCATGGTCCTTCCGCTGGATGACAAGTACTCCATCACGCGCAACGAGCTGCAGGACCAGCTCGCCTACGCGATGGGCGGCCGCGTCGCGGAAGAGATCGTGTTCCATGACCCCACGACGGGTGCGTCGAACGACATCGAGAAGGCGACCGGGATCGCGCGCAAGATGGTCACCGAGTACGGGATGACGAACGACGTCGGCCCCGTGAAGCTGGGCTCCGGAAGCGGTGAGGTCTTCATGGGCCGCGACATGGGCCACGGTCGCGAGTTCTCCGAGGCGGTCGCCGAGCGCATCGACGCGCAGGTGCGGGCGCTCATCGAGCTCGCGCACAACGAGGCCTATCAGGTGCTCAACTCCAATCGTGACCTGCTCGACAAGCTCGCGCTCGAGCTGCTCGAGAAGGAGACCCTCGACCACCTGGAGCTCGAGGAGCTGTTCAAGGACGTGCGCAAGCTCCCCCCGCGCCCCCAATGGCTCTCGAGCAACGAGCGTCCCGTCTCGCTGCTGCCCCCGGTCGATGTCCCCCAGCGCGCCCAGCCCGCGGGCGTCGCCGCCGACGTCGAGGCGGAGGCCTCGACCGAGAAGGCACCGCGCCGCCGCCCCTCCGGGCAGGCTCGCCCCGCGACCGCCTAGGCGCCCATGGCCGTCGACAAGGAGCGCATCGCCGCGCTCGTGCGTGAGTTGCTCGTCGCGATCGGGGAGGACCCCGACCGCCCGGGCCTGAAGGTGACACCGCAGCGCGTCGCCGATGCCTACGGGGAGTTCTTCGCAGGCATCGGAGAGGATGCGGGCGCGCCCCTCGCGCACACGATCAGCGTCTCGCGGGGTCCGGCCCCCGACACGCTCCCCTCGGGTGCTGTGATGCTGCGCGACATCGCCTTCCGCTCGGTGTGCGAGCATCACCTGCTGCCGTTCATCGGCCGCGCGCACATCGCCTACCTTCCCGGCGAACAGGTCGTCGGCCTCGGGGCGTTGCCCCGCGTCGTCGATGTGCTCGCCTCTCGCCCGCAGGTGCAGGAACGGCTCGGCGAGCAGATCGCCGACACGATCGCCGATGCGCTCGATGCGCGCGGCGTGCTCGTCGTGCTCGAGGCGGTGCACGGCTGCGTCACGACGCGTGGCAACCGCCAGCCGGACTCGTCGACGGTCACGATCGCCGCGCGGGGCGAGTTGGCGGATGCCGCGGCTCGGGCCGAACTCATCGCGCTGGTGGGAGCGCCCCGCGGATGAGCACTCAGCGGTGCGTTCGAATGAGCACGCTCAACGGTGCCTTCGGATGAGCACGCTCATCATGGGAATCGTCAACGCGACGCCCGACTCCTTCAGCGACGGCGGTGCATTCGCCGACCACGCCGAGGCGGTCGCCCACGGCCGCCGGCTGCGCGCGGAGGGCGCCGCGATCCTCGATGTCGGCGGCGAGTCGACCCGCCCCGGTGCCGAGCGGGTGCCGGCCGCCATCGAACGGGAGCGCGTGCTGCCCGTCATCGCCGCGCTCGCCGCGGACGGGGCGACCGTGAGCGTCGACACCATGAACGCAGCGACCGCGATCGCCGCGGTGGATGCCGGGGCGACGATCGTCAACGATGTCTCGGGCGGCCTCGCCGACCCCGGAATGCTGGCGGCGGTGGCAGGCACGAGCGCCGAGCTGATCGTCGGTCACTGGCGTGGCCCGTCGGCCGACATGTACGCACGCGCCGAGTATGTGCAGATCGGCCGGGAGGTCGCCGGCGAGCTGCTCGACCGCGTCGAGGCGGCCCAGGCGGCCGGCATCCCTCCCTCGCGCATCATCGTCGACCCGGGCATCGGATTCGCGAAGACCGCAGAGCAGAACTGGCGCCTTCTCGAGAGCCTCGGCGACATCGTCTCGCTGGGGCACCGGGTGCTGCTCGGAACCTCGCGCAAGCGATTCCTCGCCGACGCGCTCGGCGCGGAGGCGTCACTGGAGCGCCGCGACCTCGCGACGGCGGTGACGAGCGTGCTCGCCGAAGCGGCGGGCGCGTGGGCCGTGCGGGTGCACGATGTGGCCTCGACCCGTGATGCTCTGCGCGTGGCCGGCGCGTGGAAGAGTGGTGGTCGTGGACTTTCCTGACGAGATCAGCGTGACCGGCCTCCGGGCATTCGGGCGGCACGGCGTGTTCGAGTTCGAGAGGGAGCAGGGCCAGGACTTCGTCATCGACGTCACGATTCACACATCGACCCGCAAGGCGTCCGAGACCGACGATGTCGCCGACACGATCCACTACGGCGAGGTGTCGGAGCGTGTGGCGGCGATCGTCGGCGGTGAGCCCGTCAACCTTCTCGAGACGCTCGCGCAGCGCATCGCCGACGACCTCCTCGCCGATGGGCGGGTGACGCTCGCGGTGGTCACCGTGCACAAGCCGTCGGCCCCGATCCCGGTGCCGTTCGCGGATGTCTCGGTCACGATCCGGCGGGGGCGATCGTGAGCCGCGGCCTTGCCCAGCCGATCGGCGGGGACCCGAACCGCCCCCCGCACGCGGCATCCGTCGCCGTCGTCGCCCTCGGGTCCAACCTCGGCGACCGCGCGCAGACCATCGACGAGGCCGTGCGCGACATCGCGCGGCTGCCGCTCGTCGACGCGATATCGGTGTCGACGCCGATCGAATCGGTCGCGGTGACGCTCGAGGGTCCGGATGCCGATGCCCCGCCATACCTGAATGCCGTCGCCCTCGTGACCACGCGACTGGCCCCGACGGTGCTGCTCACCCTGCTGCACCGCATCGAGGCGGCGCACGGGCGCGAGCGTCGCGCCCCTGCGGGGGGCCAGGAACCGCGCTGGGGCGACCGCACGCTCGACCTCGACCTCATCGCCTACGGCAACGTCATCGTCGACACCCCGGCCCTGACCCTTCCGCATCCCCGCGCCGCGGAGCGCGACTTCGTGCTCGAGCCCTGGCTCGCGGTCGATCCCGACGCCGTGCTTCCCGGGAGCGGCCGGGTCGCCGACCTGCTCGCCGCCGTCCGCGAAGGCGGGCGCGAGTGAAGCGCACCGGTGCCGGCATCCTGGCTCTCGCCGCGCTGCTCGGCGCGGTCGCGGGGTTCCTCGTCGACCATGCCCTCACGGTGTCGGGACGCCCGACGTTCTCGCCCGCGGTGAGCCTGCCGATCATGCTGCTGCTGCTCGCCGCGGTGTCGCTCGGGCTGGCGTGGCCGATCCGCCGGGCGATCCGGGGCAAGACGCGGGCGCGAGTGAACCCGTTCCGCGCGCTGCGCATCGCGATCCTGGCCAAGGCGTCGAGCATCGTGGGCGCGGCCGTCGGCGGCTTCGCCCTGGGGCTCGGCGCCTACCTCCTGACCCGCCCGATCGACCCGCCGCTAGGCTCGTCGGGGACGATCATCGCGACCGCCGCGTGCGGCGCAGTGCTGGTCGTCGCGGCCCTGGTCGCCGAGCACTTCTGCACCCTTCCGAAGGACGACGATGACGCACATGCCGGATCAGAACCCAGTCCCGGAGCAGAGCCGCGCACGCACTGAGCCGGCGCTCGATGCCGGCACGTTCACCGAGCTGCGCGAGCCGAAGAACCAAGCGCGGCTCGCGCTCGCCGACGGCCAGTGGCACCAGATCTCGCCCAAATACGTCTGGGTGCAGCTGATCTCGTCGGGCACCATGCTGGTCATCCTCATCGCCGCGCTGCTGGTGCTCACGCAGGTGCTGCATCAGGCCTGGGCGTGGATCCCCGGCGGCATCTTCCTCGTCATCCTCGTGTGGACCATCGCGATCCTGCCCCGCCAGGCCCGGGCCTACGGCTACCAGCTTCGCACCGATGACCTCGTGTTCCGCCGCGGCATCCTGTGGCAGCGCTTCGTCGCCGTGCCCTACGGTCGCATGCAGCTCGTCGACATCACGCACGGGCCGCTCGACCGCGGCTTCGGCATCGCCCAGCTCAAGCTCGTCACCGCGGCCGCGGCGACGGGAGTCGTGATCCCCGGCCTGCCGCAGGCGACCGCCGAAGACCTGCGCGATGTGCTCATCGAGGTCGCCGAGACCCGCCGGACAGGGCTGTGAGCACCGTCCCCGAGAACGGCACGTCCCCGGAGACCACCCCGCCGCTGGATCACTCCCCGCCGCAGGGCACGGCTCCGCAGGGCATAGCGCCGCAGGGCACAGCGCCGCAGGGCACAGCGCCGCAGGGCACAGTCCGCTCCCCGCTCAGCGACGGCGAGTGGCACCGGCTGCACCCGCTCACGCCCCTGTTCCGCGGCGGGTTCTTCCTGGTCGTGGTCGCCGGCATCGTCATCGCGAACCTCCGGGACCGCCTGATCGCCACGTTCCTGCCCTGGGTTCTGCCCGAGGCCCCGTCGACCGAGAACTGGAGGTACGGCGACCCCGTCGACTGGATCTTCGAGCACGACCTCATCGTCCTGGCCGCGTTCGCGGTGCTCGGGATCGTCCTCCTGCTCATCGGCTGGTTCTACCTGTCGTGGCGGTGGCATACGTTCCGCATCACCGAGGACCGCGTCGAGGTGCGCAGCGGCATACTGTTCCGCACCCAGCGCCGGGCGCCGCTCGATCGCGTGCAGGGCGTCAACCTGACCAGGCCGCTGTTCGCCCGGCTCGTCGGGATGGCGAAGCTCGAGGTCGTGGGCGCCGGCCTCGACGCGAACGTCAAGCTCGACTACCTCTCCACGGGCAACGCGGAGGACGTGCGCTCCGACATCCTGGGACTGGCGTCGGGGGCGCGCCTCGCGAAGGCCGACCCTTCGGCTTCCCCCGCCCGCGCGAGCCGCACGCACGCGGTCACATCGACCGTGAGCCACGGGATCAACGGTCTCATCGCCGGCGCCGAGGCGGCGCCGGAAGAGCCCGAGAGCGTCGTCACGATCCCACCCGGACGGCTGATCATCTCGCACCTGTTGAGCGGGTGGACGCTCGCCCTCATCGCCCTCGTGATCGGCGTCGCGGTGGCCGCCTTCCTCGGGGCGACGTGGGCGCTGTTCAGCCTCATTCCGGCCATCATCGGCTTCGGCGCGTACTGGTTCTCGAGCATCATCAAAGCCCTCCGCTACTCGATCGCGCCGACCCGCGACGGGCTGCGCATCACGTTCGGGTTCTTCACCACGGTCACCGAGACGCTTCCGCCGGGGCGCGTGCACGCAGTGGAGGTGTCGCAGTCGATCTTCTGGCGCCCCGCCGGATGGTGGACGGTGCGGATCAACCGCCTCACCGGCCGGAGCGCGGCCGACACCACCACCGACCAGTTCACGACCGTGCTCCCCGTGGGCACCCGCGAAGACGTGGAGCGCGTGCTGCGGCTGCTGATGCCGGGCCTGCCCGAGGAGGAGTGGCCGCTGATCTTCGAGCACGGCATCCTCGGTCCGCGCGCCGACGACCCGTACTCGAACACCCCGGGGCGTGCGCGCATCATCCGGATCTTCTCGTGGCGACGGAACGGGTACCTGGTCTCCCCCCACGCGCTGTTGCTGCGGCGCGGGGTGATCTGGCGCAAGCTCGGCATCTTCCCGTTCGCGCGGCTGCAGAGCATCGCGCTGCACCAGGGACCGGTCGATCGGATGCTGCGCGTCGTCACCGCGCGGGTGCAGACCGTGTCGGGACCTGTGTGGGGCACGCTCGCGGCGATCGATCGCGACGGAGCCCTGCGTCTGTTCCAGGATGTCGCGGACTCCGCGGTCGCGGCGGCGTCGGTCGATCGCAGTCACCGGTGGGGCGAGGGCCCGTGAGCCGCGACGGTCGGCTCGGCGTCGGCATCATCGGGGCGGGCAAGGTCGGTCCGGTCATCGGGGCTGCGCTCGGGGGCGCCGGGCACGCCGTTCTCGGCATGACCTCCGGCTCCGACGACGACCGCGCATCGGCTGTGCTCCCCGGCGTGCCCGTGCTCGACGCGCTCGAGGTCGTGCGCCGGAGCGAGCTCGTGGTGATCGCTGTGCCCCGGAACGAGCTCGCGTCGCTCGTCGCCGGGCTCGCTGACGTCGGCGCGTGGCAGCCCGGGCAGCTCGTCATGCACACGGATGCCGCACACGGCATCGACATCCTGCGACCGGCGACGGAGCGCGGGGCGATCCCCCTCGCCGTGCACCCCGCGGTCGCCTTCACCGGTACGAGCATCGATCTCCGCCAGCTCGCCGCGTCGTACGCGGCCGTGACCGCACCCGCGCCCGTGCTGCCCATCGCGCAGGCCCTCGCCGTCGAGCTGGGCTGCGAACCGGTCGTCGTCGCCGAGGAGGATCGCGCGGCCTACGCCGAGGCGATCGCCATCGCTACCTCGTTCTCGCGCACGATCGTGCACCAGGCGACGGGCCTGCTCCGCGAGATCGGGGTGGACAATCCCGGCGGCTACCTCTCGGCCCTCGTGCGCTCGACCGTCGATCAGGCACTCGCCGAGGCGCCACCCCGGCGGGACGTGCCGCCGGGCACGCCGTAGCGCTCCGGAGCCCGCCGGTAGACTGGGCCCGACTTTCGAGGAGCCCCGACCGATGACCGAAGCGACCGCCGCGACCGGCGCCCCGACACCCACCGACGACGACATCCGCCGCGCCGAGCTTGCCGAAGTGTTCGAGCAGAAGTCCGTGCGGCTCGCCAAGCGCGAGCGCCTGATGGCCGAGAGGGTGGATGCCGCGGGCGGCGCGTACCCCGTCGGCGTGCCGATCACCGACACGATCCCCGCGCTCCGCGAGCGGCACGCCGACCTCGAGGCGGGCGCCGAGACGGGCGTGACGGCGGCCGTCGCCGGGCGAATCGTGTTCAGTCGCAACACCGGCAAGCTCTGCTTCGCCACACTGCAGTCGGGGGACGGCGCCCGCATCCAGGCGATGGTGTCGCTCGCCGTCGTCGGCGACGAGTCGCTGCAGGCGTGGAAGGAGCTCGTCGACCTCGGCGACCACGTGTTCGTGAGCGGCGAGGTCATCTCGAGCCGCCGCGGCGAGCTGTCGATCATGGTGGCCGAGTGGGCGATCGCGGCCAAGGCGATCCTGCCGCTGCCGAACATGTACTCCGAGCTCAGCGAGGAGAGCCGCGTCCGCAGTCGATACCTCGATCTGATCGTGCGCGATCAGGCACGGGAGACCGTGCGCGCTCGGGCCAGGGTCAACGCCTCGCTCCGCCAGACGTTCGCCGACCGGGGCTACATCGAGGTCGAGACGCCGATGCTGCAGGTGCAGCACGGCGGTGCCTCGGCGCGCCCCTTCGTCACGAAGTCGAACGCGTTCGATGCCGAGCTCTACCTGCGCATCGCGCCGGAGCTGTTCCTCAAGCGCGCCGTCGTGGGCGGGCTCGATCGCGTCTTCGAGATCAACCGCAACTTCCGCAACGAGGGGGCCGATTCCACGCACAGCCCCGAGTTCGCGATGCTCGAGTCCTACGAGGCCTACACGGACTACAACGGCATCGCCGACCTGACGCAGGACCTCGTGCAGAACGCCGCACGCGCCGTCGCGGGCTCGACGACCGTGACCTGGGCCGACGGCACCGAGTACGACCTCGGCGGCCAGTGGGACCGCCTCTCGATGTACGACTCCCTCTCGGCGGCATCGGGCGTTGACATCACGCCGCAGTCCGGGCTCGACGAGCTGCGTGCGCTCGCCGTGCGCGAGGGCGTCGAGGAGCCCCCGCTCGCGACGCACGGCAAGCTCGTCGAGGAGCTGTGGGAGCACTTCGTGAAGGGCGACCTCGTCCGCCCGACGTTCGTGATGGACTTCCCGCTCGACACCAGCCCGCTGGTGCGCGAGCACCGCTCCATCCCGGGTGTGGTCGAGAAGTGGGACCTGTACGTGCGCGGCTTCGAGCTGGCCACGGGGTACTCGGAGCTCGTCGATCCCGTCATCCAGCGGGAACGCTTCGAGGAGCAGGCGAGGCTCGTCGCGCGCGGCGACGCGGAGGCCATGCGCATCGACGAGGAGTTCTTGCGCGCCCTCGAGCATGGAATGCCGCCCTCGGGCGGTCTCGGCATGGGCATCGACCGGCTGCTGATGGCGATCACCGGGCTCGGCATCCGCGAGACGATCCTCTTTCCGCTGGTCAAGTAGCGACCTGAGCCGGCCACCGAACGGTGGAACCCGGCGACCGACGGTATCAGTCACCGGGGCAGGGACGGTCGAACGCCCACTCCGGCAGGTGCCCGGCCTCCACGAACGAGGCGACGATCCCGGCGAGCCCGTGGTCGGCGTCGAGCTCGAGTGCGCGCGAGCAGTGCCAGTGCGCGTAGGTCGAGCGGCCGAGGGCCCACGCCAGCCATGAGGCGGTCGCGAGCATCGCGGGCTTCGCATCGCGGGGCGCCGCGGCGGCAAGGCGCCGTGCGAGGTCGAGCCCTTTCTGCAGCCGTTCGGGATCGGGACGCGGACCCTCGCCGAACATGACGAGGGCGAGATCGTCCGGATAGGCCTCGCCGTCCTCCCAGCGCCGCTGCGCTTCGAGGGCGTCGTCGCCCGAGACGATGTCGCCGCTCCACTGCGAGAGCGCGACATCGCGGAGCGACGGGCGTGCGAGGCACCACATGAGCGCGGCGGCCTCGAAGGGCTCGAGATGCTCGGTGTCCCAGTGCAGGGCGTCTTCGAAGAGCAACGGGATGTCATCGAGCCGGCCCACGGCGGCGATCGCCCGCGGATCGAGGTCGGCCATCGAGGCGGGATCGGCCTCGCCGCAGACGACCCGCGCGGTCGCCTCGATGCTGCGCAGTGCGGCACCGACCCGCTCCTTCTCGGCGAGGTCGGCCGCGGGGAGTTCGACACCCGCGGCCTGGTCTCCCGAGACATCGCGCGGCTCGGGGACCGCGAGCTCGGCGGGCAGTTCGGTACGCGGCCGTCCCTCGGGAGGGCACTCGGGGTCGAGGTAGGAGCCCCAGCCGTCCGCCGCGAGGCACAGCGCATCGACGATGCGCAGCCCGCACGCGTCGGCGCGGCGGATGACGGCGCGCACGAGCTCGCCGTGCACGATGTCGTCGTCTCTCCGGAACGGGTCGTCAGTGAACACCACGGGTGTCACGCCATCGGCATCCGCCAGCTTGCAGACCATCCCGACGAAGGTTGCCGCAATGCGGTCCAGTTCGTCGCCGGCATCGGCCGGCGGCAGGTCGAAGCGCATCACGCCGATCGTGCGATTGCCGTGGAAGGGGACGAGGGCGATGCTCTGGGTCGGCGTGTAGCCGGCGAGGTGGGGGACGAGGACGAGGAAGTCGGCGGCGTTCGCGGCCTTGATGATGGCTGTCATGCGCCGAGCCTCGCCTGGCCGTGCGCCGCGGCGAACGCTCTCCACAGGGCGGTCCCGCCGGCGGTGTTGAGAGGCGCTTGGGGAGGGAGCGCTGAACCCCGCGTACCATGGGAGGCATGGAGAACTACTGGGCGGCGGTGCTGTGGTCGCTGCTCCCGACGGTCGTCGTGAGCGCGCTGTTCTTCTTCGTTCTCCGCGGCATCCTGCGGATGGATCGCACCGAGCGCAACGTCTATGCCGACATCGAGGCCCAGGAACGCGCGAAGCGCGGGATGGCGCCCACGCCGACCGATCCCCGCGGCTGAGCCCCCGCCTGAGACTCTCGCCTGAGACTCTCGCCTGACGCCCGCGTCTCAACCGCGGCGCCTGCGCCCGGCGCGAATCGCTCGCGCCCGGTGAACGGGCGCCAGTCGGCCGTGCCGATACGCTGAGTCAGGTGACGGCGAGGGGGACCTGCAGGTGGTGATCACCTTCGACTGGACATGGTGGGTCGTGCTCGTGTTCGTGTTCGACATCACCGTGCGCATCGCCGCGATCATCGTCGTGCCGCGCAATCGAAAGCCGACGGCCGCGATGGCCTGGTTGCTGGCCATCTACTTCATCCCCCTCATCGGGGTCTTCCTGTTCCTCCTGATCGGCAACCCGCGCCTGCCGCGCAAGCGCCGCCGCAAGCAGGAGCAGATCAACGACTACATCCACGACACGAGCGAGCACCTCGACTTCGGCACCCTCCGTCCGCACGCCCCGCAGTGGTTCACGTCGCTCGTGACGCTCAACCGGGCGCTCGGTGCGATGCCACTCGCCGGAGACAATGACGCGCACCTCATTTCGGACTATCAGGAGAGCCTCGACACGATGGCGGCTGCGATGCGCGACGCTCGCGAGTACGTGCACGTCGAGTTCTACATCCTGCAGGCGGATGCCGCGACCGACAACTTCTTCCGCGCCATGGAGGAGGCCTGCGCCCGGGGCGTCGTCGTGCGCGTGCTCCTCGACCACTGGGCGAATCAGGGCAAGCCCTTCTATCGCAAGACGCTCAAGCGCCTCGACGCGATGGGTGCGGCGTGGCGCCTCATGCTGCCCGTGCAGCCGTTCAAGGGCAAGTACCAGCGCCCCGACCTGCGAAACCACCGCAAGCTCCTCGTCGTCGACGGCAAGGTCGCGTTCATGGGGTCGCAGAATGTCACCGACTCCACCTACAACCTGAAGAAGAACCTCCGGCGCGGACTGCATTGGGTGGATCTCATGGTGCGGCTCGAGGGGCCGATCGTGGCGAGCATCAATGCGGTGTTCCTCTCCGATTGGTACAGCGAGACCGACGAGGTGCTCGCGGAGGAGATCGGGCTCTTCGATGTCTCGCCCGGCCCGGGCGACCTCGATTGCCAGATCGTGCCGTCGGGGCCGGGCTTCGAGGTCGAGAACAATCTCCGGCTCTTCGCGGGCCTGCTGTACTACGCGCAGCGCAAGATCATCATGGTGAGCCCGTATTTCGTTCCCGACGAGGGCCTGCTGCTCGCGATCACGACGGCGTGCCAGCGCGGACTCGAGGTCGAGCTCTTCGTGTCCGAAGAGGGAGACCAGGCCATGGTCTTTCACGCGCAGCGCAGCTACTACGAGACGCTGCTGCGCGCCGGCGTGAAGATCTGGATGTACAAGAAGCCCTACATCCTGCACACCAAGTGCTTCACGATCGACGACGAGGTCGCGGTGATCGGCTCGAGCAACATGGACATGCGATCGTTCGGTCTCAATATGGAGATCTCCCTGCTGGTGCGCGGCGAGGAGTTCGTGCGCGAGATGCGCGATGTCGAGGACAGCTACCGCACCCTCAGTCGCGAGCTCACGCTCGAGGAATGGAAGAAGCAGCCGCTCCGCTCGACCGTGCTCGACAACCTCGCTCGCCTCACGAGCGCGCTGCAGTAGGAATCGGGCTCAGATTCCGTGCATGGTGTGCCCCTTGGGCACCACGGTCAGGAGGCCGCCCTCGACGATGCGACACCGCACGCGGGTGGCCTCGCCGAATTCGTCGCCGTCGAGCTGCAGCGCCTGCGGGGGATTGGTAGCGACCTCTACGGTCACCCCGCGGAGGTAGCGCACGGAGGCGTCTTCGGGGCGACGGGCGAGCGCCCGCTGACCGGCGCGCGAGCGGCGCATCACGCTGTTCTCCCACCAGATGCGGCGCCACACCCGCGCCCACCCGAACATGCCGGCGGGCTTGATGATGCAGACATCGAGCTTGCCGTCCATGATCGAGGCGTCGGGCACGAGGCTGATGCCCGCGGGCAGCGAACCGCAGTTCGCGAACAGCACGCTCTGCGCCTTCGTCGAGTGCAGCCGGTGGCCATCCAGCTGGTACATGGCCCGGAACGGCTTGGCGAACGGCAGCGACCGCGCGGCCCCGTCGACATAGGCGACCCAGCCGACCGTCTTCTTGAGCTGTGCGCTGGTGTTCGCGATCATGGCCGCGTCGAGTCCGACGCCTGACATCACGACGAACGCGCGCTCCTCGGCCGACCCGTTCGCGCGAGTGATGCGGACGATGCCGATGTCGACGGGGTGCACATCGCCGTCGAACGTCGCGCGCACCATCTTCGCCGCGCTGTCGAGGGGGAGGTTCAGGTTGCGGGCGAGGAGGTTGCCGGTGCCGCTCGGCACGATCGTCATCGGGACGCCCGATCCGTTCATCGCCTCCGACACGGCGCGCACCGTGCCATCGCCTCCCGCGACGAGCACCGCGTCGGCGCCCTCGGCCAGCGCCTTGCGAGCGACGTCGGCGCCGAGATCTTCGACCGTGGTCTCGAAGAACGCCGGCTCGCCCCATCCGGCCGCCGCCGAGTGCTTCTTGACCAGGGTGCGCAGCTCTTTGGCGTTCACCTTGATCGGGTTGTAGACGAGTGCCGCGCGGCGCCGGGTGGGCCTGGCGGGATGCAGCCGGCCCACGCCCGGAGCGGGCGAGTCGGCGGGGGCGGTCATGCACACACTCTAGGCCGCACACCCGCTGACTAGACTTATCGGGTGATCGACCCTGCTGTGCTCCGCGACGACCCCGAGCTCGTCAAGCGCTCTCAAGTGGCGCGCGGGCACGCACCCGAGAGCGTGGATGCCGCGATCGCGGCCGATCGCGACCGGCGCGCCGCGATCGCCGCCTTCGAAGAGCTGCGCGCGGAGCAGAATGCCTTCGGCAAGACCGTCGCCGCGGCACCCAAAGACGCCAAGGCCGCCCTCGTCGCCGAGGCGAAGGGTCTCTCGGAGCGGGTCAAGGCCGCGCAGCAGTCGGTCACCGAGGCGGAGGATGCCGCGACCGCGGCGTTCGGGCGCATCGAGAACATCATCATCGACGGCGTGCCGGCCGGCGGGGAGGACGATTTCGTCGAACTGCGCCGGGTCGGCGACATCCCCTCCTTCGATTTCGAGCCGCTCGATCACCTCGCGCTCGGTGAGAAGCTGAAGGCGATCGACATGGAGCGCGGCGCAAAGGTGTCGGGGGCGCGGTTCTACTTCCTCCGCGGAATCGGGGCCCGGCTCGAGATCGCGCTGATGAACCTGGCGCTCGAGCGGGCGCTCGACGCCGGATTCGTGCCCCTCATCACGCCGACCCTCGTGCGTCCCGAGATCATGCAGGGCACCGGCTTCCTCGGCGAGCACGCCGACGAGGTGTACCACCTCGACGACGACGATCTCTACCTCGTCGGAACGAGCGAAGTGCCGCTCGCGGGGTACCACAAGGACGAGATCCTCGACCTCGCCGACGGGCCGCTGCGGTACGCCGGATGGTCGACGTGCTACCGCCGCGAGGCCGGGTCGCACGGCAAAGACACCCGCGGCATCATCCGCGTGCACCAGTTCAACAAGCTCGAGATGTTCGTCTACACGACGCCCGAGGATGCCGAGGCCGAGCACCTGCGCCTGCT
>NZ_DATMIO010000126.1:0-31409 GCF_035554235.1 Microbacterium sp.
GATGACCAGCTTCTGCACCTCTGACGCCCCCTCCACGACCCGCAGCACACGCAGGTGCCGCAGCACCCGCTCGACGGGCCCTTCGCGGAGCAGCCCCATGCCCCCGAAGACCTGCAGGCAGCGGTCGGCGACGGCGTAGGCCCGGTCGGTCGCGTAGTACTTGGCGATCGACGAATCCAGCCCGGACGTCGCGTCGGCGACCTGGTTGTCGACCGACCAGGCGAGGTGGTAGGTCATCCAGCGCATCGCCTCGATCTCGACCTTGCACTCGGCGAGCGGGAACGGATTCAGCCTATCAAGGATTCGGGGAGGTCAAGAACCGGACGGCGCCGACCCGGACGCATCCGTCGATGAGGTGTCCTCCCCCGGGAGCGTCACGTCCGATACATGCGGAATGCGCATGCGTGTCATGACCGCGACGTCGATGACGAGCGAGGCGAGGATGCTGACGACCAGCGCGACGAAGAAGACGGTCGGGTTGATCCAGGGCTGACCGCGCAACACGAGCAGGACGACGATGAAGACGACGAACTTGAGGATCCAGCCGCCGAGCACGATGCCGAAGAACAGCGGGACGTAGAGGTCGTCGCCGTACCAGCGGTTGGCGATCAGGATGCTGATGCCGGTGATCGCGAGGAAGACGGCGGCGAGCAGCACGCCGGCGAGGGCGCTCCACAAGCCTTCCTGGCCGGCGACGAGGTAGCCGATGATCGCGCCGACGATCGCGAGCCCGGCCGTGACGATGCCGCTCCAGATCAGGACCGTGCGCAGGACGGGGGTGCTCGAGATGGGGGTCTTGGATTCAGGGGCGCCGCTCATCGGGCCTCCTTCAGGTTCGGCGCGCTCGCGCGCGGGGGTTCGGCGCGCTCGCGCGCAGGGGTTCGGCGCGCTCGCGCGCAGGCGGGGCCGCCGCGGAATCGCGGTGGGAGGGCATGAGGGTGACGACGAGGCACGCCGCGATGCCGACGACGCCGAAGGCGACGCCGATCCAGTAGGTGCCGTACCAGTCCTCGTTGACCGAGATGTACATCAGCAGCACGGCGAGGCCGATGATCGCCGTCCATGCGTAGAAGATCAGCACGGCGTCGCGATCGGTGTGGCCCATGTCGAGCATGCGGTGGTGCAGGTGCTTGCGATCCGGCGAGAACGGCGACTTGCCGGCGCCGAGGCGGCGGATGACGGCGAGGCCGAAGTCCAGGAGCGGCAGCATGACCACGACGAGCGGCAGCAGGATCGGGATGAACGCACCGAGGAGCTGCGAGCGGCCGAACTGGTCGGGATCGAGCATCGCGGGGTCGAGCTGACCGGTGATCGTGACGGCGGAGGTGGCCATCAGGAGGCCGAGGACGAGGGCGCCGGAGTCGCCCATGAAGAGCTTCGCGGGATTCCAGTTGATGGGAAGGAACCCGAGGCACGCGCCGACCAGCACCGCCGCGAGAAACGACGCGAGATTGAAGTACGTGCTCGAGCCGGTGTCGCGCACGAGCATGTAGCTGTAGGCGAAGAAGATCGCGTTGGAGATGAGGCAGACGCCCGCCACGAGCCCGTCGAGCCCGTCGATGAAGTTCACGGCGTTCATGACGATGACGATCGCGAACACCGTCAGCGTGATGCTCACGGCGCTCGATCCGAGCGCCAACCCGCCGATCGGGAGGGAGAGGATCTGCAGTTCGCCATACCAGGCGATGACGCCGGCGGCGAGGAACTGGGCGCCCAGCTTGATCATCCAGTCGAGGTCCCAGAGGTCGTCGGCGACGCCGACGATCACGATGATCGTGCTGGCGATCAGGATCGCGTACACCGGCTTGGGGTCTGCCCAGAAGATCTCGAAGAAGGGGTTCGCCGCCGAGACGAGGATCGCGGCGACCATCGCCAGAAACATCGCGACACCGCCGAGCCGGGGGGTGGGGGTCTTGTGCACGTCGCGCTCGCGAATGCCCGGGTGCAGCTTGTAGCGCAGGCTGAGCTGCCAGACCGCCCACGCGAGCGACAGCGTGAGCGCGGCGGTGAAGAGCACGGTGAAGACGTACTGCTTCACCGGGGGCCGCCCGGTTCCGGCTCGGGGTCGGGCTCGAGAAGATCCTCAAGCACAACACGCAGCTGCTCGCGCGTGACCGCGCCGTCGCGGAGCACGCGCACGCGGGGCTCCGGGGCGTTCTCGCCGCGGGGGCCGACGAGGCTGGTGGCATCGATGATCGTGGAGGCGATCCCCGTCGCCGATGGACCGGCATCCAGATAGACCGCGACGTCGTCGCCGAGCATGCCGATCGCGGCATCGATCGCCACCGCGGCGGGCCGGCCGGTGAGGTTCGCGCTCGAAACGGCGAGTGGACCGGTCTCTTCGAGGATCTCGAGGGCGATGTGGTGGGCGGGCATGCGCACGGCGACCGTGCCCCGGGTATCGCCGAGATCCCAGGCGAGCGAAGGCTGGGACGGCAACACGATGGTCAGCCCGCCCGGCCAGAACTCCCCGACGAGGCGTTCGATCGGCTCCGGGACCTCCTGCACGAGAGCCGCGAGCGTCGCGGTGCCCGCGACGAGCACCGGCGGCGGCTGCTGCCGGCCGCGGCCCTTGGCGTCGAGCAGGCGCTGCACCGCGCGGGGGCTGAACGCGTCGGCGGCGATCCCGTACACGGTGTCGGTGGGGAGGACCACGAGCTCGCCACGGCCGATCGCCTGGCGCGCGTGTCGCATTCCGGAGAGCAGCTGCGCCTCGTCGCTGCAGTCGTAAACGGGAGACATGTCGGTTCGAGTGTACGGGGCCCCGGCCGGGAACTCAGGGCCGGACGGCTGTCGTCACGCGGTCGCGCAACGTCAGGTCGGGATGCGTCGCCGCCGCTCGCCAGCCGTCGGCCGTCAGCAGGTCGCGGATGGCCTGGCCCTGCCACTCGCCGTGCTCGATCACGAGCGTTCCGCCGGGATGGGCGAGGCGCAGCGCGGTCAGGCTGACCGCGCGCACGACATCCAGTCCGTCCGGTCCTCCGTAGAGGGCGGCCTCGGGGTCGTGCAGGCGCACCTCCGGATCGCGCGGGACCGCGTCGTCGGGCACGTAGGGCGGGTTGGAGACCACGACCGAGACCGTGCCGTCCAGCTCCGGGAACGCGTGGGCGAGATCGACGCACGACAGGCGCGCGTTCGACGCCCCCACTCGGTCGAAGTTCTCGCGCGTCCAAGAGAAGGCATCCGCCGAGTTCTCGGCCGCGTAGACCCGCGCGTGCGGGACTTCGGTCGCCAGCGCCAGCGCGATGGCTCCGCTGCCGGTGCCGAGGTCGACCGCGACGGGCTCGGGTCCCGCCGCCGACAGCAGGGCGTCGATGGCGATCTGCGCGACGATCTCGGTCTCGGGGCGCGGCACGAAGACGCCGGGGCCGACCCGCAGCTCGAGGTGCCTGAACGGGGCGAGCCCTGTGATGTGCTGCAGGGGCTCGCGCGCGGCCCGCCGGATCGCCAGCGGCTCGAGGGCGGCCGCGTCGGCGTCGGTCAGCTCGTCGCCGCGCACCACGGCCGCCTGCACGGCACCGCGGGAGATGTGCAGCACGTGCGCGATGAGCAGCTCGGCATCCACCGTCGGCTCGGCTATCCCCGCGGCGGCGAAGCGGTCGGCGAGGCCCTGCACGGCGGCGCGCACCGTCGGAGCGCCGGCGGGCGTGATCGGCTGAGGGGACTGGGGCATGGGCGCGGACCAGCCTACCCGGGCGGCCGCGGTTGTTTTGCGTCATACAAAGACGCATTCCGGGCGTCCTCCCATAGGCTTGGTCGGCGTTGGAACCCACTCGCTACCCGTCCGCGAAAGGCAGGCCATGGCCGGCATCCACCCCGACATCACATCCGCATTCGGCAACACTCCCCTCGTGCGGCTCAACAAGCTCACGGAGGGCCTCGGCGCCGAGGTGCTCGTGAAGCTCGAGTTCTACAACCCGGTCTCGAGCGTCAAGGACCGGCTCGGCATCGCGATCGTCGATGCCGCCGAGGCATCCGGCGAACTGCCCCCCGGCGGCACGATCGTCGAGTCCACGAGCGGCAACACGGGCATCGCGCTCGCGATGGTCGGCGCGGCCCGCGGCTACAAGGTCATCCTGACGATGCCGTCGTCGATGTCGAAGGAGCGTCGCACGCTGCTGAAGGCATTCGGCGCCGAGCTGGTGCTCACCGACCCCACCAAGGGCATGTCGGAGGCGGTCAACGTCGCGAAGCAGATCGTGGCCGACACCCCCGGCGCGATCTGGGCGAAGCAGTTCGAGAACGAGGCGAACCCCGCGATCCACCGCAAGACGACCGCCGAGGAGATCTGGAACGACACCGACGGCGAAGTCGACATCTTCATCGCCGGCGTCGGCACGGGCGGCACCATCACCGGGGTCGGCCAGGTGCTCAAGGAGCGCAAGCCCGACGTGCAGATCATCGCCGTCGAGCCGAAGGACTCCCCGGTGCTGACCGAGGGACACCCCGGCCCCCACAAGATCCAGGGCATCGGCCCGAACTTCGTGCCGGCGATCCTCGACCGCAGCGTGCTCGACGAGGTCATCGACGTCGAGTTCGACGACGCCATCCGCGTCGCCCGCGACACCGCCACCGCCGAGGGAATCCTGGTCGGCATGTCGAGCGGCGCGGCGATCTGGGCCGCGCTCGAAGTGGCGAAGCGTCCGGAGAACGCCGGAAAGAAGATCGTCGTGATCGTGCCGTCGGCGGGCGAGCGCTACCTCAGCACCGCCCTGTACGAGCACATCCGCGAGGACTGAGCGTGACGATCTGGGGCCGCATCCGCGAGGACGTCGCGGCGGCGAGGCTGCGCGACCCCGCCGCGCGGGGCGGCCTCGAGATCGCCGTGCTGTACCCGGGCCTGCACGCCGTGTGGGCATACCGAGTGACCCATGCGCTGTGGCTGCGGGGTGCGCGCTTTCCCGCGCGCGCCCTGTCACAGGTGGCGCGCTGGCTGACCGGGGTCGAGATCCACCCGGGCGCCGTGATCGGTCGACGCTTCTTCATCGACCACGGCATGGGCGTCGTCATCGGCGAGACGGCCGAGGTCGGGGATGACGTGATGCTCTACCACGGGGTCACGCTCGGCGGCCGCCAGCGCGAGGGCGGCAAGCGTCACCCCACGCTCGGCGACGGCGTCGCCGTCGGCGCGGGCGCCAAGGTGCTAGGCCCGATCACGATCGGCGCCGGTACGCTCATCGGCGCGAACGCCGTCGTCACGCGCGACTCGGCGCCCGACTCGGTGCTCGTCGGCGTGCCCGCCAAGGCGCGGCTGCGCCGCGCCGGCGAAGACACGCGCGCCCTGCTTACCGTGCCCGAGTACCACATCTGAGTTGGATGGGGCCGGGCCCCGGCATCCGGACTGCGGTGCGACCGACGGCTACGCTGTGCGCGTCCGCCGCTCATCGACCTGCTTCTTGATGAACACCATCGGCAGGAGCCACGCAGCGAGCGCCGTGACGAGCCAGACGATCATCGGCGCCAGGATCCACGTCAGCACGACGGGCGCGCCGATGGTCAGTCCGTCGACGAAGGCCTCGACGACGAGCAGCGCGACGAATGTCGAGAGGATGCCGATTCCGCCGACCAGCGCCGGCGCGTGACGGTGGCTCAGCTTCATGATGAACGGCGCGAGCACACTCTGCAGCACCGCGAAGATGACGACGGCGAACACGAAGCCCCACGGGTCCGACCAATCGATCGAGAACCCCGGCAGCACCCGATCGGCGACGATGAGGCCGAGCGCGGCGGAGAGCAGGAAGAGGAATCCGCGCAGGAGGAGCATGATCACGCGACCGAGCGTAGCGCGGCGCTCCGCGCCGGGAGCCGAGCGCGCGGCGTGATCATCCCGATCCACCCCCGAGTCGGCTCGCGCAGGACCGCGGCCGGCACCGGCCGAGCCCCGTTTCGAACCAGTGTCGTACCTATGTTCTAAACTGTTCTCATGTTCTTCGATCCCGAGATGGCCCCGGATTCCGACGGGAGTGACGCCGACGCGCTGGCCGCTGCGCGCGAAGCGAGCGAGGCGGATGCCGCGGCCCGGGCGGAGATAGCGCTCCACACCCCCGACACGCTGGATCACGTGGTGGAGATCGCCGACATGATCACGATCCACGCCGCGCAGCGGCTCATCGGGATCGACCTGGCCCGGCGCGAGGCCCTCGCCGAGGCGGAGCGCCACGGTCGCGGACTGTCGAATGTCATCGAGAGATCGTTTCGGCTCGAGATCGCCGCGGCTCTCCGGATCACCGAGCACGCGGCCGACGAGCTGATCGTGCTGGCGGAGGCCCTCGTCCACCGGTACCCATCGGTGCTCGATTCATTCAGCCGCGCCGGGATGACCGAGCGGCATGCCGCGCTTCTCGTGGACGCGCTGGACTCCGTCGAGCCCGAAACTCCGAGAGCGGATCCTCGCCCCGGCGATCGCTCTGGCCGAGTCGCAGCCCGTGGGCGCGTTCCGCCGCGGACTGCGCACGCTCGTGGAAACGGTGCGGGCGGCGACGCTCGAGGAACGACACCGGGCCGCGTTGCACGCTCGATCAGCTGCGCGCCGACGTCTTCGGAGACCTCCTCATCGAGGGAGACACGTACGCGCATCCGCCCGAGGCGCGGGGCATCCGCGCGACCGTCGCCGTCACGGTCCCCGCCCTCGCCCTGCTCGACGGCGGCTTACCTGGCGGCGACCCCGCGACGGTGGAGGGCATCGGCCCCATCCCGACGTCCCGCGCGCGGGAACTCTGCGGCGGCGCCGATGGCTGGATGCGGATCCTGACCCATCCCGAGACCGGAATGGTGCTCTCTGTCGGTCGTGAGCAGTACCGGCCGCCTCCGGCGCTGCGTCGACTCGTGCGATGGCGAGCGGACCGGTGCATGGCTCCGGGGTGCGGGGTGCCGGCCGCCCGCTGCGAGATAGATCACACGATCGCCTGGCAGGACGGCGGTGACACCGCGCTCGAGAACAGCGCTCCGCTCTGCAAGGGGCATCACGCCGTGAAACACCATGGCGGGTGGCGTGTCGGGCAAGTGGAAGGCAGCGGCGGCGCTCTTGAGTGGACCTCGCCGACCGGCCGCCGCTACCTGGTCGCGCCCGAACGCCGCGTGCCCGTCTTCCGTCCGCATACCGAGCGTGACGCGCCATTCTGACCTCCGGCGCAGCACGTGACCGCCCACGCGGAGTCGGGACCTGGGCCTGGGCCCGGCCGATCGAGCGTCAGTTCTTCTTCAGCGCCTCGGCGAGCATCACCAGGATGCCGCTGGGACCGCGGAGGTACGTGAGCTTGTAGACGTCCTGATAGGTCGCGACGCCGCGAAGCGGGTGGCAGCCGTGCCGTGCGGCGATCTCGAGCGCTTCGTCGATGTCGTCGACGGAGAACGCGACGCGGTGCATGCCGATCTCGTTGGGACGGGTGGGCTCCGTCTCGATCGCTTCGGGATGGATGTATTCGAAGAGCTCGAGGCGACCGTTGCCGTCCGGCGTTTGGAGCATCGCGATGTGGGCGTGGTTGCCGTCGAGCCCGACCGCGGTGTCTGTCCACTCGCCGCTGACCGTGTCACGTCCGATGACCGTGAGACCGAGGTCGGTGAAGAAAGCGATCGCTGCTTCGAGGTCGCGAACGGCGATTCCGACGTTCTCGAGGGTGATGGCCACGGGTAGAACGCTACCGTCAGCCGTCGGAACCGAGGGCGGCGAGGCGCTCCTCCTCGTCGGCGGCGATGCAGGACTCGACGATCGGGCCGAGGGCCCCGTCCATCACCTGGTCGAGGTTGTACGCCTTGTAACCGGTGCGGTGATCGGCGATGCGGTTCTCGGGGAAGTTGTACGTGCGGATACGCTCCGAGCGGTCCATGCCGCGGATCTGCGATTTGCGCGCCACCGAGGCGATGGCATCCAGTTCTTCCTGCTGCTTGGCGAGCAGCCGGGCACGCAGCACGCGCATGCCGGCCTCGCGGTTCTGCAGCTGCGACTTCTCGTTCTGCATCGACACGACGATGCCGGTCGGCACGTGCGTGATGCGCACGGCGGAGTCGGTCGTGTTGACCGACTGACCGCCGGGGCCGGACGAGCGGAAGACATCGATCTTCAGGTCGTTGGGATTGATCTCGACCTCGTCGGGCTCATCGACCTCGGGGAAGACGAGCACGCCCGTCGTGGAGGTGTGGATGCGGCCCTGCGACTCGGTCGCCGGAACGCGCTGCACGCGGTGCACGCCGCCCTCGTACTTGAGGTGCGCCCAGACGCCCTGCGAGGGATCGGTCGAGGAACCCTTGATGGCGACCTGGACGTCCTTGTAGCCGCCGAGGTCGGACTCGGTGCGCTCGAGCAGCTCGGTCTTCCAGCCCTTCGATGCCGCGTACTGCATGTACATGCGCAGCAGGTCGGCGGCGAAGAGGGCGCTCTCGGCACCGCCTTCCCCGCCCTTGATCTCCATGATCACGTCACGGGCGTCATCCGGGTCGCGAGGGATCAGCAGGCGCCGGAGGCGCTCCTGGGCCGAGGCGAGCCCCTCCTCGAGCAGCGGCACCTCTTCGGCGAACGCTTCGTCCTCGCGGGCGAGCTCGCGCGCGGCATCCAGATCATCGGATGCCGCGTTCCACGCGTCGTACGCGGCGACGATCCTCGAGAGCTCGGCGTACCGGCGGTTGACGCGCTTGGCACGCACCGCGTCGGCATGCACGGCCGGGTCGGAGAGTTCCTCCTGGACGGCCTTGTGCTCCTCGATGAGGGTCTTCACCGAATCGAACATGCGTGCTCCGAACGGTGAGGGTCACGGTTCGGCGAGCTCACCGGATGTTGTTCTCGTGCCCGTGGCTGTGTCCGCCGCCGGTCGGCGTCGGGATCGACTTCTGCATCTGCACGAGGAACTCGACGTTCGACTGCGTCTCCTTGAGCTTGCCGAGCACGACCTCGAGAGCCTGCTGGGGGTCGAGCCCGGCGAGTGCGCGACGCAGCTTCCACGTGATCTTGACCTCGTCGGCCGAGAGCAGCATCTCCTCGCGACGCGTGCTCGATGCGTTCACATCGACGGCGGGGAAGATGCGCTTGTCGGCGAGCGAGCGGTTCAGGCGCAGCTCGCTGTTGCCGGTGCCCTTGAACTCCTCGAAGATCACCTCGTCCATCTTCGACCCGGTCTCCACCAGCGCCGTCGCGAGAATCGTGAGCGATCCGCCGTTCTCGATGTTGCGCGCGGCACCGAAGAAGCGCTTGGGCGGGTAGAGGGCGGATGCATCGACACCACCCGTGAGCACGCGGCCGGAGGTCGGTGCCGAGATGTTGTAGGCGCGGCCGAGGCGGGTGATCGAATCGAGCAGCACGACGACGTCGCGACCGAGCTCGACGAGGCGCTTCGCGCGCTCGATGGCGAGCTCGGCGACCGTCGTGTGGTCTTCGGCGGGACGATCGAACGTCGAGGCGATGACCTCGCCGCGCACGGTGCGCTGCATGTCGGTGACCTCTTCGGGACGCTCGTCGACGAGCACGACCATGAGGTGGACCTCGGGGTTGTTCGTCGCGATCGCGTTGGCGATCTGCTGCAGCACGATCGTCTTGCCCGCCTTGGGGGGCGCGACGATCAGGCCGCGCTGGCCCTTGCCGATCGGGGCGACGAGATCGATGATCCGCTGGGTCAGCTTCTCGGGGACCGTCTCGAGGCGCAGGCGCTCCTGCGGGTAGAGGGGCGTGAGCTTTCCGAACTCGACGCGGGTCGCGGCATCCTCGACCGACAGGCCGTTGACCGAGTCGACCTTGACGAGCGCGTTGTACTTCTGGCGACCGGACTGCTCGCCCTCGCGGGGCTGCTTGATCGCACCGACGACGGCGTCGCCCTTGCGCAGGTTGTACTTCTTGACCTGGCCGAGTGAGACGTAGACATCGCTCGTGCCGGGCAGGTAGCCGGTGGTGCGCACGAAAGCGTAGTTGTCGAGCACGTCGAGGATGCCGGCGACGGGGATGAGCACGTCATCGTCGCCGATCTCGGTCTCGAACTCGTCGCCGGTCTGGCCGCGGCGCTTGTTCCGCTGACGGTTGCGGGCGTTCTGCGAGCCCTCGTCGTCGCCCTCGGCATCCTTCTGCGCGGCCTGGGCACTCCCCTGGCCCTGCGGCTGCTGTTGGCCCCCGCCCTGGCCGTTCTGGGCGTTCTGGGCGTTCTGGGCGTTCTGCCCGGTCTGGGTGCCCTGCGCGCCCTGGCCGCCCTGATTGCGGTTGCGGTTGCGGTTGCGATTGCGATTGCGACCGCGGCTCGGGGTGTCCTCCGACGCGTCGCCGGACTCTTCGCCGCCGGCCGCCTCGCCTGCCTCGGCCTCGTCGGTGGTCCCGGGTGCCTGCGCGTCGTCGGCGGGCGACTCCTGCTGTGCGAGCTGGGCCCGCTCGGCGTCGTCCGCGGTGGGCGCGTCCTCGTGCGGGGGTGCGGCCTGGTCGGCGGCGTCCTGCGCGGCGGCGTCCTGCTCGGGGGCGTCCGCGACGGGCGTGTCGAGCTGCGCCGCGGCTTCCTGCACGGCGACGTCTGCCTGCTCCGCCGGAGCGTCGGCTGCCGGGGCCGGTTCGGCCGCCTTGGCACGACGGGGCGCGCGCGCCTTGGGGGCGGTGCCGGTGACGGCGGTGCCGGCGTCAGCGGTGCCGGCGTCGGCAGAACTGGCGCGGCGGGGCGTGCGCTTGCGCGCGGGCTTCTCGACGGGCGCAGCGTCATCGGCCACGGCTTCTTCGGCGACGGCCGTTTCGGCAGCGGCCTCTTCGGGCGCGGGCGCCGCGTCGGTGTCGGCGACCTCGGCCGCTTCGACCGAGGCAATCGCGTCCGCGACCTCGACCTCGGCCGCGGTCACGTCCTCGGCCGCGGTCGCGTCTTCGGCAGGCGGGGCGTCGACCGCGGACGATTCGACGTCGTCGGTCACGCCGTCGGCCGGGGCAGCGATGCCCTGCGCGTCGGTCTGGCTGATCGACTCGTCGCCCTCGGCCGACGCGTTGTCGATGTGGATCTCGGAGATGGACTCCACGAGTTCTCCCTTGTGAAACGTGTGGATGATCTTGACTGCACGAGACGTACGCCACAACGACGTCGGCCCACGCCGCACTTCGGCAGGCTCATTGATCCTTTGAAGGCGGGGGGTCGTGCAGGGTTTCGCAGATTGCGATCGGAGGCCAGAGTCACGTAGCTACGTGGAACCCTCCGTTATGTCCCTCACTGTACCACCCTTGAAGTCGACGGCCAGCATGAGCGCTTCCCACGGGGTGTCCGATCCGGCGACGATCTCAGCGGCCTCGAGCCGGCGGCCCGGCCCGTCCGCCAGCACGAGCACGCTGGGCCCCGCACCGGAGACCACGGCCGCGTAGCCGTGCGACCGGAGCTCATGGACGAGGGCGTTGGTGGCGGGCATCGCGTCGGCCCGATAGTCCTGGTGGAGCTTGTCTTCGGTGGCCGCGAGCAGAAGCTCGGGGCTCTGCATGAGCGCCACGATGAGCAGTGCCGATCTCGACACGTTGAAGACGGCGTCCTCGCGCGGAACCTGCGTCGGCTGCATGCTGCGCGCGAGGCTCGTCGACATCGTGAACTCCGGCACGAAGACGAGCGGCGACACGCCGCGGTGCACGAGGAGCTTCTTGTGCTGTGGCCCGTCCTCGGTCATCCACGCGATCGTGAGCCCGCCGAAGAGTGCGGGCGCGACGTTGTCGGGATGGCCCTCGAGCTCGGTGGCCAGGCGTAGCAGGTCGTCCCCCGACATCTCGACGTCGCCCTCGAGCAGGCCCTTCGCGGCGAGGAGCCCGGCAACCACCGCGGCACCGGAGGATCCCATGCCGCGCCCGTGCGGGATGAGGTTGCGCTGAACGATGCGGAGCCCCGGGAGCCGGCGTCCGAACGCCTCGTAGGCGTACGCGATCGCCCGCACGACCAGGTGCGACGCATCGCGCGGCACATCGTCCGCGCCGGCTCCGGTCACCTCGATCTCGAGACCGGGCTGCGCGAGCGAGGTCACCTCGAGCTCGTCGTAGACCGAGAGGGCCAGGCCGAGCGTGTCGAAGCCTGGACCCAGGTTCGCGCTCGTGGCCGGCACGCGCACGGCGACCGTGCGCCCCGCGACGGGCCCAGCAACCGGGGGTGGTGTCACGCGGTCGCCCCTACCGGCGCCAAACCGAGCACCGACGCGACGTCCGACGTCGTCGCGTCGACGACGGTGGGGCGGATGTCGCTGCCATCGGCCGCGCGAAGGGCCCACTGGGGGTCCTTGAGGCCGTGACCGGTCACCGTCAGCACCACGCGGGCGCCCTGGGGAACGATCCCCGCTTCGACGCGGTCGAGCAGACCGGCGACGCTGATCGCGGACGCGGGCTCGACGAAGATTCCGACCTCGCCCGCGAGCAGCTTCTGCGCCGCGAGGATGCGCGCGTCATCGATCGCCCCGAACCAGCCGTCGGTCGCCTCGCGGGCCTCGATGGCGAGCTCCCACGAGGCCGGGTTGCCGATGCGGATCGCGCTGGCGATGGTCTCGGGATTCTTGACGACCTCGCCGCGCACGAGGGGCGCGCTGCCTTCGGCCTGGAACCCGAACATGCGGGGCACGCGGGTCGAGACGCCACGCTCGGCCTCCTCGCGGTAGCCCCGGGAGTACGCCGTGTAGTTGCCGGCGTTTCCGACCGGGATGAAGTGGAAATCGGGCGCGTCGCCCAACACCTCGACGACCTCGTACGCGGCGGTCTTCTGTCCCTCGATGCGGTCGGGGTTGACCGAGTTCACGAGGTGCACCGGGTAGTTGTCGGCAAGCTCGCGGGCGATCTCGAGGCAGTCGTCGAAGTTGCCGCGGATCTGGATGAGCTGACCGTTGTGCGCGACCGCCTGGCTCAGCTTGCCCATGGCGATCTTGCCCTCGGGAACGAGCACTGCGGCGGTGATGCCGGCGTGGGCGGCGTATGCGGCGGCCGAGGCCGACGTGTTGCCGGTCGACGCGCAGATGACGGCCTTGGCGCCGTGCTCGACGGCGCGCGAGAGCGCCACGGTCATGCCGCGGTCCTTGAACGACCCGGTCGGGTTCATGCCCTCGAACTTCACCCAGACGTCGGTGCCCGTGCGGCTCGACAGCGCCGGTGCGGGCAGGAGCGGGGTGCCGCCCTCGCCCAGGGTCACCACGGTCGAGGCGTCGGTCACTCCGAGCCGGTCGGCGTATTCGCGCAGAACCCCGCGCCAGACGTGTGCCATGTCACTCTCCTTCTACTCGCAGCACCGAGACGACCCGCTCGACGACCCCGCTCGCGGCGAGTCGGTCGACGGTGTCGCTCAGGTCCTGCTCCCGTGCGGTGTGGGTTCCGATGACGAGCCGGGCGACGCCGCCGTCTTCGGTGTCGTGATCGCCCGAGCCGACCACGGTCTGCTCGACGGTGGCGACCGAGACGCCGCCATCGCTGAGGATGCCGGCGACCGTCGCGAGGACGCCCGTCTGGTCGTCCACCTCGAGCGTGATCTGGTAGCGGGTCGTGACGTGGCCGATGGGCACGACGGGGAGGTTCGCGAGGGTGGACTCCCCCACGCCGACTCCACCCGCGATGTGCCGGCGCGCCGCCGAGACGACGTCGCCGAGCACGGCCGACGCGGTCTGCACGCCGCCGGCGCCGGCGCCGTAGAACATCAGGTTGCCGGCGGCCTCGGCCTCGACGAAGACGGCGTTGTTCGCCCCGTGCACGCTCGCGAGCGGGTGGTCGCGGCTGATCAGGGCCGGGTATACCCGCACCGAGATCGCTTCGCCCGACGGGCGAGACCGATCATCGAGTGGCCGCGAAGCCGCGGATCGAGACGCGGATGCCTCGCCCGCGGCATCCGCACCGTCTGTCGTGGCAGCGAGCCGCTCGCAGACGGCCAGCAGCTTGATGACGTACCCGGCGTGCCGCGCGGAGTCGATCATGGCCTTGTCGATGCTCGTGATGCCCTCGCGGTGCACGGCATCGAGGGGAACCGTGGTGTGGAATGCGAGGCTTGCGAGGATCGCGGCCTTCTGGGCGGCGTCGTAGCCCTCGACGTCGGCGGTCGGATCGGACTCGGCGTAGCCGAGCCGCTGGGCATCGGCCAGCACGTCGGCGAACTCCGCGCCCTCGGTGTCCATGCGGTCGAGGATGTAGTTCGTCGTGCCGTTGACGATGCCCATGATGCGCCGCACGCGATCGCCCGCGAGGCTGTCGCGCAGCGGCCGGATGATCGGAATCGCCCCCGCCGCCGCGGCCTCGTAGTACACCTGCGCACCCACCTGGTCGGCCGCGTCGAAGAGCTCGGGGCCGTGTGTCGCGAGCAGGGCCTTGTTGGCGGTCACGATGTCGGCGCCGGAGTTGATCGCCTGCAGCAGGTACTGCCTCGCCGGCTCGATGCCGCCCATGAGCTCGATCACGATGTCGGCGCCCATGATGAGCGTCTCGGCATCGGTCGTGAAGAGCTCGCGCGGCAGGTCGGTCTCGCGGGGCGCGTCGAGGTCGCGAACGGCGATGCCGACCAGCTCCAGCGACGCACCCGCGCGGTCGGCGAGCTCGTCGCCGTGCTTCAGCAGCAATGCGGCGACCTGCGACCCCACGGCTCCGGCCCCGAGCAGGGCCACCCTCAAGCGGCGATAGTCGATCATCCGGCTCCCTCTGTTGCTTCGTCTCGCTGGCGCTCGCTCAGCACAGGTACCCGGTGCAGGCCTGCGTCGCGCGCCAGCAGGTCTTCGATGCTCTCGCCCCGCACGATCACGCGCGCGACGCCGCCTCGGAGGGCGACGACAGGCGGACGGGGCACATAGTTGTAGTTGCTCGCGAGCGAGAAGCAGTACGCGCCGGTGGCCGGCACCGCCAGCAGGTCACCCGGGGCGACGTCGCCCGGCAGGTAATCGGCATCCACCACGATGTCGCCCGACTCGCAGTGGCGACCGACGACCCGCACGAGGGCGGGTTGGGCGTCGGACGTGCGCGAGGCGACGCGGGCGGAGAACTGGGCCCCGTACAGCGCGGGGCGCGCGTTGTCGCTCATCCCGCCGTCGACGCTGACGTAGACGCGCTCTGCGCCTTCGCCGATCTCGACGGGCTTGACCGTGCCGACCTCGTAGAGGGTGACGCCGGCCCGGCCGACGATGGCGCGACCCGGTTCGAACGCGAGATTCGGCAGCGGGATGCCGCGCACGGCGCACTCGGCGGCCACGACGTCGACGATCCCGTCGGCGAGCTCTTCGATCGGCGTGGGGTCATCGACCGAGGTGTACGCGATCCCGAAACCGCCGCCGAGGTTGAGGACCGGGATGTCCCCGCCCTCGGCGAGCACGCCGTGCAGTTCGAGCAGGCGCGACGCCGACTCGCGGAAGCCGGCGGTGCCGAAGATCTGCGACCCGATGTGGCAGTGCAGCCCGAAGAACTGCAGGCCGGGCAGCTCGCGGATGCGCGCGACGGCGGCGACGGCATCCTCGAGCGTGAAGCCGAACTTCTGGTCTTCGTGGGCCGTCGCCAGGAAGTCGTGGGTCTCGGCGTGCACGCCGCTGTTCACGCGGAGCAGGACGGGCTGACGGATGCCGCGGCGCTCGGCGATCGCCGAGAGTCGCTCGATCTCGATCGAGCTGTCGAGCACGATCGAGCCGATGCCGACCTCGACGGCGAGCTCGAGCTCGGCGACGCTCTTGTTGTTGCCGTGGAAGCCGAGGCGCGCGGGGTCGACGCCCGCGGCGAGCGCGACGGCGAGTTCGCCGCCGGTGCAGACATCGAGCGCGAGGCCCTCCTCCGTCACCCAGCGCGCGACCTCGGTGGACAGGAGCGCCTTGCCCGCATAGTAGATGCGCGCCTGCGTGCCATGGCGCTCGGCGGCCGTGCGGAACGCCCCGAGAACGCGACCGGCGCGGGCGCGCACCTCGTCCTCGTCGAGGATGTACAGCGGGGTGCCGAAGGTGTCGCGCAGTTCGAGCACGCTGATGCCGCCCACTCGCAGCGCGCCGTGATCGTCACGGTCGGCGGAGGGGGGCCACACATCGGCGGCGAGGGCATTCGCGTCCGCCGGAGGCACGAGCCAGTCCGGGGCGAGCGGGGTGGAAGCGGACAACGGGGACCAATCGTGGGATGCTTCGGCGCGGGGTGTCGGATTCGGGGCGCGCCGGCCGAGCTCAGCGGGGATGCCGCGGCGGCAGTGGAGTCACGGGCCGGGCGTTCCCCAGAAGTCTAGGGCACCGACCGCGGGCGTCATTCGCATGTTCCGACGGCCTGCAGGGCGGGGTCACTGATGATCCCGCCGTCGATGTCGAGGTCGGCGACGACCAGCTCGCCCTCGACCGCGATGTCGGTCAGCGTCACGCCCACGGGGATGTACTGCGCGATGCACACCGTCCAGTCCCGCAGGACGGCATCGGCGATGATGCCGAACCTCGCGCGGAGGTCGTCGGCCGACAGCTGTGCGCCGGCGAGGTCGAGTCGTGCTGGCGTCAGGACGATGTCGCCCTCGACGGCCGATGGGGCGAGCCCGACGCCGACCGGGAAGGACGCGCCGAAGACGCCGAGGTCGAACGTCATGTCGACGTTCGGCTGCGCGAGCGTGAGGGTGTCGGCGGGGAAGCCCTCGACCGTCGCGAGCAGGGTTCGAAGCTGCTCCTCGTCGATGCCGACGGTGGCCGATGCGGCCTCTGCGGGCGCGTCCCCGCTGATCGGCACGCCGTGTGCGGTGACGGCGACATCGCCCGTGAGCGTGCCCATCGTGACGTCATCCGATGACACCGTGACGGCATCGAGGCTTCCCGAGATCAGCTGCGGGATGACCGCGCCGCCGTCCACGGTGACATCGACGGCATGATCGGGAGGCAGCGCCAGGCGCGACACCGCCTGCTCGCGGATCGCCTTGGTCACCAGGTCGCGAGCGATCGCGTCGACGATGAACCACGCGGCAACCGCCAGGGCGAGCATCACCGCGAGCGCAACGATCCACGGCCACGCGCGGCGACGCCGGCGAGGTTCGGGCGGCGAGGCGAGCACCCACTGCACCCCCGGATCGGGCAGCGGCCGGGTGGGCTGCGTCTCGCCGGTCACGGCCTACATCCGCTCCGGAGCGGACACGCCGAGCAGGGTGAGCCCGTTGCGCAGCACCTGTCCCGTGGCGTCGTTGAGCCACAGCCGGGTGCGGTGCACCGGCTCGATCGGGTCATCGCCAAGGGGGATCACGCGGCAGTTGTCGTACCAGCGGTGGTACAGGCCCGCGAGCTCCTCGAGGTAGCGCGCGACGCGGTGCGGCTCGCGCACCTCGGCCGCGAACGCCACGACGCGCGGGAATTCCTGCAGGGCGCCGAGGAGGGCGGACTCGGTCTCGTGGACGAGGAGTTCGGGGGCGAACTCGCTGCGATCGACGCCCGAGGCGGCCGCATTGCGGGCGACGTTGTGCGTGCGGGCGTGAGCGTACTGCACGTAGAAGACGGGGTTGTCGTTCGTGCGCTTCTGCAGCAGTTCAGGATCGAGGGTGAGCGGGGAGTCCGCGGGGTAGCGCGCGAGGGAGTATCGGAGCGCGTCGGTGCCGAGCCACTCGCGCAGGTCGTCGAGCTCGATGATGTTGCCGGCGCGTTTGCTGAGGCGCGCGCCGTTGATCGACACCAGCTGCCCGATGAGCACCTCGATGTCGGCATCCGGGTCGTCGCCGGCGGCGCCCGCGAGCGCCTTCAGTCGATGCACGTAGCCGTGGTGGTCGGCGCCGAGCAGGTAGATCTTGTGGCGATAGCCGCGGTCGCCCTTGTTGAGGTAGTAGGCGGCGTCCGCGGCGAAGTAGGTGTAAACGCCGTTGGCGCGGCGGATGACGCGGTCGCGGTCATCGCCGAAGTCGGTCGTGCGCACCCACACGGCACCGTCGTCGTCGAAGACGTGACCCTGCTCGCGCAGTCGGTCGACCGCGTCGTCGACGAGGCTGCGGCCCGAGGTATCCGGGGTCTGCAGATCCAGTTCTGAGAACCAGACGTCGAAGTGCACGGCGAACTTCTCGAGCGACTCGCGGATATCGCCGAGCTGCAGTTCGTACGCCCGCGCCGTCACGCGCGCCACCAGGTCGTCGCCCTCGCGCGTCAGGATGTCGGGCTCCGCCGCACGGACGCGCTCGGCCAGCAACTGGATGTACTGGCCCGGGTACCCGTCCTCGGGGGTCTGCTCGCCACGGAGCGCGGCCAGCACGGAACCGCCGAAGCGCTCCATCTGGGCACCGGCGTCGTTGATGTAGAACTCGCGCACGACGGTCGCACCTGACGCCGCGAGCAGTCGGGCGATCGAGTCGCCGAGAGCCGCCCACCGGGTGTGGCCGATGTGCAGCGGACCCGTGGGGTTGGCGCTCACGAACTCGAGGTTGATCGTCGCCCCGCGCTGGGTCTCGTTCGCGCCGAAGGCGGCTCCGGCATCGACGATCTGCTTCGCGAGCAGTCCTGCCGCGGCGGCGTCGAGGCGGATGTTGATGAACCCGGGCCCGGCGACCTCGACGGACGCGATGCCCGAAACCTGTCCGAGGGCGTCCGCGATCTGCGTCGCGAGTTCGCGCGGGTTCGCGCCGAGCTGCTTCGCGAGCTTCATCGCGAGGTTGGTCGCCCAGTCGCCGTGATCACGGTTCTTGGGACGCTCGAGTGCGATGTCGGACGCCGCGATCCCAACCGGCTCGCCGGGTCGCCGCTGCTCGGCGATCGGGGTGACGACGGCGAGCAGGGAGGCGGTGAGATCATCGGGATTCATAGCCGAACCAGTCTACGGGCGGGCGGGAATGCCCACCGATCGTGGCCCGCGGCGCCGACCATCCCGCGCGGGCGCCGAACTCGTCGATGCGTCCCACGCTCAGGCGAGCTGGATGAGCGCCTCGATGTCGTCGGTGGAGGCATCCGAGTCCTCGAACCCGCCCTCGCCGGCGACCCACGCGTCGACACGAAGGTGATCGAGGCCGACGTGCCCGCCGTGGTAGCTCAGGAATGCGCAATCTGCGGCGTCGCGGCCGGTGGCGATGCGCACGAGCGAGCGCCGGTTGGCGAGGCGTGTGGCGTCGATGACGTACCACGACCCGTCGAGGTAGGCCTCGGCGACCGCGTGGAAGTCCATGGGCTGGAGGCCGGGCGCAAAGCACGCGGCGTACCGGGCCGGCACGTCCATGGCGCGCAGGAGCGATATGACGACGTGGGCGTAGTCGCGGCACACGCCCTGACCCGTCATGAGCGTCGTCACCGCGCTGTCGGTGCCCAGGCTCAGGCCGGGCGTGTAGGTGATGCTCGATGACGCGAACGACGCCACGGCGGTGATCAGCTCGTGTCCCTGCATGCCGCGGAACTGACGGCGGGCCTGGGCGAACACCTCATCCGACTGGCAGTAGCGGCTCGGGCGGAGGTATGTGATGGCCTCGAGGTCGCTCGTGTGGGTCGTTCCGGCCTGGCCCTCGACGGTCGCCTCGTACCGCACCTGCAGCGGCCCGGCCTCGCCGATGAGCCGGTGGAGGCGGCTGCCGGACTGGTCGACGATCTCGGTCGGGGTGTACGTGCGGTCGCCTGCGGTGAAGGTCAGCTGCTCGGTCACGACGGGCATCGATCGGGCCGCCGTGAGCGAGAAGATGAGGTCGATGGAACCCCCCAGTCGGAGGTCCAGTTCGGCGGTCACGACGCGTTGCACCGGGATATCCTCGCACGCCGAAACGCGTCCCGAGAACGCCCCCGCCTCGGGGGCTTTCCGGTGCTTTTCCGGTGCCCCCCAGGGGCCGTTCGCCGGCAGGCATCCACCGGCTTTCGCATCCCGTGCTACCCGCATTCGGCGCAGGCCGAAACGTGACTTACCCTCGGTGCATGACCTCGCCGGATCACCCGCGCCGAGCGCGACGCGCGTGGCCTCTCGTGGCCGTCGCCGTGGCGGTCGCGCTGGTGTGCGCGTTCGCCGCGTCGCGGCCGTGGGTCGACGTCCCCGACACGGCCGCGACGGTCGACGTCGCCGCGGACGAGAACGCCGCGGCGGCCGTCGCACCCGCCGCGCTCGCGCTCCCCGAGCATGCCCGGGTGCTGATCTTCGGCGATTCGTGGACGTACGGCTCCGCGGCGAGCGCCCCCGAGCTCGGCTACGCGTATGCGATCGGCCGCAACCTGGGCTGGGAGACGATCGTCGACGGCGTCCGCGGCAGCGGTTACCTGAAGCCCGGCTTCGGCGGCGGCACCTTCGGGCAGCGCATCGCCGCCCTCGATCCGGCGCTCGACCCGGACCTCGTCATCGTGCAGGGCTCGATCAATGACCGGGCCGCGGGCGAGGTCGGCTACCGCGACGCGGTGACTGCGGCGTGGGACGCGCTCGCCGCCCTCTACCCCGGGGCCTCGTTCGTGATCCTCGGCCCTGCCCCGCACGTGCTGCCGGTCGGCACCGAGACCGCGCGCATCGACCGTGACCTCGGCGAACTCGCCGCAACGCGGGGCTGGTGGTACGTCTCCCCCGTCGAGGAGGAGTGGATCACGGCGGCGAACTACGCCTCCGTGATCGACTCCACGATCGGGCGGAGCCACCCGTCCACCGCCGGACACGCGTACCTGGCGAGCCGCCTGGCGCAGGATCTCGCGGGACTTTCGCAGACATCGGATGCCGCGGCCGACGTGCCCGTCGAGCTGACCCCTGATGGGGAGACCCTCGACGATGGGCACGCTGACGACGAGACCCCCGTCGACCAGACCCCCGGGGAGCAATAGGGCGCGGCTATTCCATGTCGAGGTCGATCGACGGCTGGGGCGCCGATGTCTCCGGCTGCACCTCAGCAGGTCTCAGGCGCCTGGTTCGGAGCTTGATCTCGTCGACGAGGGCGACGTCGGCCGCGACCTCCTCGACGCCCTCGGCGTGCGTCGCGTAGAGCTGGCTCGCGGGGCCCAGGAGGATCTCCGCGTACGAGGCCACCCCGCCCTCCACGATCGGGACGGTGATGACAGCCGAGGCCTGCGTGTCCGCCAGGGCGCTGGCGTACTCGAGCAGCGCCTCGCTCACCGCGTCGGGCAGGAGGACGGTGTCGCCCGTATAGTGCAGCCGCTGCATGCATCGATCGTGCCGCTCTATCACCACCCTGGCAAAGGGCTTGCCATCGCGGAACCACCCGCATACCCTGCACGCGCGAGCGACGGAGCGTCAGGCTGCGGCGCGCAGACGCAGTCGCGCGAACGGTCGCACGAGGATGCGCATAGGCACGCCGACGATGAGCACCACCAGCCCCAGAAGCGAGCGATCCCTCGACCCGAAGGCGAGCTTGCGCTCCCACGCGTCGCGGAGACGTCCGCCCCGGCGGAGCCGCGCGGGCTTGGGCGGAAGCTCCCCCGCGCGGCGCTGTGCGACGAGCTCGGCGACGCGCTCGGTCCAGTCGTCTTCGGCGGGATCGTGGAAGTAGTTGCGGCGAAGCCACTCGCGGGTCGGATGCCGGAAGTCCCTCGTCACGACCGCCTCCTCCGACGCGAGCAGGCCGCTGCCGACGAACACCTGGTTGATGAGCTCGTCGGAGACCCCGAAGGAGTCGAGCGCGATGACGGGGATCCCCCGTGCGACCGCCTCGATCGCGGCGGTCGAGCTCACCGTGACCAACCCCGCGGCCGTGTCGAGCGCCTTGCCCATCGGGGCGGTCGACACGACGAGGTTCGGCGGCGGCGGCGCGATCTTGGCGAGCAGGTCGGCGATGCTGTGGCGCTGCCGGTGGGTCTGATGCTCCCCGGCGAGCCCGCGCTCCTTGATCACCACCCGCCGGGACGGATCCGCCAGCGCCGCCTCGAGCAGCAGCCGGGCGACACGCATCCGATCGGAGCGCTCCGCGGGGACCTTCGCCTGCGACGCGAACACGAGGTCGGTGCCGTCGCCGGGCGCCGGCTGCGTGGCTCCGCCGCGAACGGCGAACGGCAGCCGCGAGAGCGCGAAGCGCTGCGAGAGGCCCCGCCTGCGGGCGAGGTGGGTGAACTCGCGAACCTCGCGGGTCGAATGCAGCACGAAGAGGTCGCATTGCGTGCGGTGGATGAGGGCGGCGGTGGTCGCGGGAATCGAGATGCCGGGCAGCCCCGACACCAGAACCGGCCGCGGCTCGAGCTCGGCCACCGCACGGGCGAGCACGCGAACGAGCGGCCCGCGCGCGGCCACCAGCACAGCATCCGGTCTCGCCGCGCTCAGCACGTCGGCGAGTTGCGCGAAGCCGACCCGGCGCACGCGGGAGCGGTCGAGCCCGCTCCGCGCGAGGGCAGCCTCTTCCTGCTGAGGGCTCACGACGAGCGGGGTGTCGATGATCAGCAGTTCGGCATCCGAACCCTCCGGGAGCGACCCGAGGAGCGCGGCGGCCCACTTCACGTACGAATCCGTGTCGGCGAGGCCGACGATGCGAAGTCCCCTCCCGGTCACGCGAGGACGCGGCGCAGCTTCGCCATGGGCGCGCGCTCGCCCGGGAAGACGCGCTTGACGCCGTCGCCGAGCGCGGTCTCGACGATGCGGATGTCGCGCACGAGGTGCTGCAGGCCTGCGGGCTCGAGCGATGCGGCGTGGTCGGAGCCCCACATCGTGCGGTCGAGGGTGATGTGCCGCTCCACCGCGACGGCGCCCAGCGCGACGGCGGCGAGGGAGATCTGCAGTCCGCGCTCGTGCCCGGAGTACCCGACCGGAACCCCGGCGTAGCGGTCTCGCAGAACGGGGATCATGCGCAGGTTGGCCTCGTCCGGCTCCATCGGGTAGGTCGAGGTGGCGTGCATGAGGATGAGCTGGTCGGTTCCGAGCACCTCGATCGCGGCGTCGATCTGCTCGATGGTCGACATGCCGGTCGAGAGGATGACGGGCTTGCCCGTGTCGCGGATCGCCTCGAGCAGCGGCACATCGGTCAGGCAGGCGGAGGCGACCTTGTGCGCGACGACGTTGAGGTCCTCGAGGAAGTCGACGCTCGGCACGTCCCACGGCGACGCGAACCAGTCCAGGCCGCGGAGCAGGGCGTGGTCGGCGACCTCGATGTACGCGGCGCGGTCGAACTCCACCCGGTACCGGTAGTCGAGGTACGTCATCGTGCCCCACGGCGTCTCGCGCAGCGTGTCACGCATGTGCACCGGGGTGGAGATCTCGGGCGTGCGCTTCTGGAACTTGACGGCATCCACCCCCGCCTCGGCGGCGACGTCGATGAGCTGCTTCGCGAGCGCGACCTCACCGTTGTGGTTGAGGCCGATCTCGGCGATGACGTACGACGGGCGACCGCCTCCAACGACGCGCGATCCAATGGTGACGGTCATGGTGCCTTCCTTTCGGTTCGAATCGCGGGCTCGGTGAACGAACCCGCCGGGTCTCGGGGCGCTCGGCCGCGGAGCACGCGGTCGGCGAGGTCGCGGACGGCCCCCGCGCCGCCTGGCCGGCTGACGACCACCCGCGCGGCGGCGAGCACGAGGGCATCCGACCCGGGAACCGCGACCGGCCACCCGACCGCGTCGAGGCAGGTCAGATCGTTGACGTCGTTGCCGATGTACGCGATGCGCGAGAGCGGGATGCCGCGGTCATCCGCCCACTCCCGCAGGGCCGCGAGCTTGTCGTCGACGCCCTGCCGCACATCGACGTGGAGCTTGCGGGCGCGCGCCGAGACGATGGGCGCGGTCTCCGTCGACAGGATCAGCACGGGAACGCCCGCCCGGCGAAGGCGCGCGATGCCCATCCCGTCGGAGCGGCTCACGCTCACGAGCTCTCGGCCGTCGGCCCCGATGATGGCGGTGTCATCGGTGTGCACCCCGTCGAAGTCGGTGACGACGGCGTCGACATCCATCCGCGGCTCGTCGGTGTCCACGAGGGGCGCGATCGCCTGCGCGAGGGCGAGTTGCTCCTCGGAATCGACCTCTATCGCCGTGCGCTCGGCGACCTCCACGATGCCGACTCGCCCGAAGAAGCGGTGCTGCGCGGTGCGGAACCCCGCCGCATCCATCACGTAGAAGGCCCCGGTTTCGAGGTGATGCGGTTCGCGGTCCTGCCGGCGCGGGCGGTGGGCGGGATCATGATTGATCCCCCGGGCTCTGCCGTCGGCATCCCGCTGCCACAGGAATCCGTAGGTCTCGACCGCCGAGAACACGCTGTCGTGCACGCCCTCGCGTACCAGCTGGACGGCGCGCTCGATGTCGGCGCCGGCAATGAAGGGCGATGTCGCCTGCAGGAAGGCGAGCACCCCCACCTCGTGCCCGTCCGCGGCGAGCGCATCGAGGGCGTGCAGCAGCGCGCTCTCGCTGGCGGCCGTGTCGCCGGACAGCTCCGCCGGTCGCCGGATGACCGCGGCTCCCCACTCCTCGGCCGTGGCTGCGATCTCGTCGTCGTCCGTCGACACCACGACGAGATCGATCGACGGTGCCGCCTGCGCCGCCCGGATCGCGCGCGCCACGAGGGTCAGCCCGCCGACGCGGCGGAGATTCTTGCGGAGGACGCCCTTCGATCCTCCTCGCGCGGGGATGACGGCCACGGTCCGGGCCATCAGCCGAGACTCCGGTCGTGCCGCGCGGCGTCTGCGTCGGGCCGGCGGATGACGCTGCCCGTGCCCTCGAGCACGAGGGGAAGGGTCGTCGTGGTGCTGGATGCCAGGGTGATCACGTCGAGGGGCTCCGTGGCCCCCGCCACGAGCAGCTCGACGGGCAGGTGGGCCTCCGACACCGTGATGCCGTCGATCGCGGCGACCAGAAGGGTGTGCTCTGCGGGTTCGCGGCGATGAGGCAGGTAGAGAGCCGGCGCGACGGATGCCTGCGCCTCGACCCATCGCAGGTACTCGGGCAGCGGCATCCGGTTGTCGACGGGGCGCGCGCTGCCGAGGATGATGCGGCCGCCGGGGGCGGCGAAAGGGCGAGCGGTGCGACGCGTCCATTCGAAGCGGTGCGGGAGGATGCGGATGCCGAGGTCGGCGAGTTCGCGGTTGCGCTGCTGCCCGAGCTCGAACGCCGTGAAGAACTCCACGTCGCCGGCCAGGGCCCGGCCGAGGATCTGGTCGTGGGCGAAGGGGACCACGCGCGTCGTCATCCCGCGCTCCGAGACCCCGGGGCGCGCGTACGCTCGCCGTCCGGTCAGCGCGTCGGCGTACGCAAGCGTGTTGGCGCCGTCATCGAGGAACGTGATGCGGCGCGGGCGGAGAAGCGCGGCGGCCAGGCGGAACTGGCCGGAGAACCCGTCGCCGACCAGCCAATGCCGATGCTGGCTGAGGAGCTTCCACGGGATGCCGAGGTACGGCTCGCAGGCCGAGAACATCGCGCCGCGCGCGACGAGTTCGTCGGCGGTCTCGGACATCTGCGGCGTCAGCCGGCCCGCGATCGGGATGCGGCGCCGGTGGGCCGATGCCCATTCGGCCGCCCCGATGAGCTGCAGGGGAGATTCGACCCAGGCGATCGCCGGTATGCGGGTCTTCTCCACGTCCACCCCCGTCGCGTCGCCACGGTGCACGGCGATCGCTCCCATCGTGTTCCCCGGGGGTGAACTCGACGACAGCCCCCGGTGAAGCCTCGCGGACGGGCGGATGAACCGTTGGTGTCGTGGTCGCCGTCGAAGCCGGAGCGGCCGTCGCCCTCACCCGGCGCCGTCGGAGTGGCCGGCGTGGTCAGCCCTTGGCGCGGACGGGCGTCGTCCCGCCGATCGTGACGAGGTCGTCGTGCTTGGGCAGGAGGCCGTCGCCCGCGGTGCGCCCTCGAAGCCGCCGCAGGGCCCACGGCACGGCGTGGTGCGTGACCCACCGGGCGCGCGAGATCGGCGGCTCGACCTCATCGGCCTCTTCGGCGTGCAGCGCGCCCTCGAGGCGTCCGAGCGCGCCGGCGTGCGGCACGCCGAGCAGGGCGGCCGCTTCGTACGCGACGTAGCGGTGACCGCCGGAATTGATGTGGACGAGATCCGCCGCCCAGAGGGACGGATCCGAGATCTCGGGCACCGCCTCCAGGTCGAGGAGGAGACAACCCGTCTCCCGCGCGAGGGCGCGGAGGGCGGCACTGAAGAGCGCGAAGCGGCGGGCGAGCACCCGGGCCGCGCGACGGCGAGGGAGGAAGGGCGTCACGAGCAGCACCTCGACACCGGCCGCCCGGAGGGTGCGGATCCCCTCCGCCAGGCGAGCCGCGATCGCCTCGGGGTCGGCGCCGAAGCGCACGAGGTCGTTCGCGCCGATCAGCACCGAGACCAGGTCGGCCCGCAGCTCGAGGGCTCGCGGGATCTGATCGGTCACGACATCGACGACCCGGCGGCTGCGCACGGCGAGGTTGGCGTAGCGGAGGGGACGACCCGACGGGTTCGCGTGCGCGAGCAGCTCGGCGAGCCGATCGGCCCATCCGCGATAGGCCCCGTCCGGCATGCGCGACCCGTCGCACAGCCCCTCGGTCAGCGAGTCGCCGAGCGCCACGAACCGGCGGGGCATCGCGCGCTTCGGTCCGATGGCGGGCAGCGCGGGCCGCTCCCCCACCTTGCTGAACCGGCGGTCATCGACGCGGCGCAGGGGGATCGCATCGGCGTAGTGGCCGATGAGCTGATCCCCGAGCGCATGCCACGTGCGCCCGGCCACGCTCTCCCGGGCGGCGATGCCGAACGCCCGACGCTTGGCCGCATCGCCGACGAGGTCTTCGACCGCCGCACGCAGAGCCCCGAGATCGCCCGGCGGGTACAGCCATCCGTTGATGCTGTTGCGAACAAGATCGAGGGGCCCCCCGCGGCCCGTGGCCACGACGGGCACACCGCTCGCGAGCGCCTCCTGCACGCCCTGGCAGAACGTCTCGCTCTCCCCGGGATGGACGAACACGTCGAGGCCGGCCAGGGCCTCGGCGAGCTGGATCCCGTCGAGGAAGCCCGTGAAGACGGCATCCGGCAGCACGCCCTGCAGTCGCTCTCGCGCCGGTCCGTCGCCGATCACGACGAGCCGCACCCCAGGCACGCCGGCGAGCACCCGCAGGTCGTCGACCTGCTTCTCGGCGGCCAGGCGGCCGGCGTAGCCGACGAGGATCTCGCCGGGGGCGATGCTCGCACGCCAGTCCTCGCTGCGGCGCTCCGGATCGAAGCGGATGCTGTCGACGCCACGGCCCCACAGCCGCACGCGGTCGACGCCGAGCGCGTCCAACTGCGCCGCGGCCGCCGACGAGGGGGCCAGCGTGAGGGTCGACCGGCGATGCAGGCGCCGGATGTGCGACGCGACGAGCGGCGCGGCCCCCGGCACCCCGTACTTCTCGGAGTAGGCGATGACGTCGGTCTGGTAGATCGAGACGGCCGGGATGCGCAGCGCATCCGCCACGGCCACGCCCTGCCACCCCAGCACGAAGGGCGACGCGAGATGCAGCACATCGGGGGCGAAGTCCTGCACCATGCGGGTCAGCCGCGCGGTGCGGGCGATCACGACCCGCACGTCCGGGTACGACGGCAGCGGCATCGATCGCAGCAGCTCGGTGCGGCCCGCGGGAACGCCGGGATCGACGTCGCCGGAGCCGGGTGCGATGAGGAGGGTTTCGTGACCCCGGCGCTCGAGATGCCGCAGCACGTGGAGCACCGAGTTGGTGACCCCGTTCATGTGGGGAAGGAAGGATTCGGCCAGCAGCGCGACTCTCACGCTTCCAGCGTGACGGGCCCGGCGCCCCGCGGTGGCCTTCGACGGGCCCGCGCGCAGAGAGTTCACCGGGTGCTCGCCCGCGCGTCACCGGCCGTGCGCCGTTCCGTATCCGTTCACCCGCGGATGGTACCCATGCACCGTGATCGAGGATGCCTTCGGCGACCTGGCGTCCGGCGTCTGGGCGCTCCCCGCACTTTTCGCGCTCGTCTTCGGCGACGCCTTCCTGGTCGTCGTGCCCGGCGAGGCCGCCGTCACCGCGTTCGCGGCGCTTTCGGTCGTGCACGGGCAGCCGGCGCTGCCGGCCGTCGTCGTGGTGGCGGCGGTGGCGGCGTTCGCGGGGGATGCCACGTGCTACGCCTTCGGCCGATCCGTCGGCCTCGACCGGTGGGCATGGGCGCGCCATCCGCGCGTGCTCGCCCTGCGCTCCTGGGCGCACGACCGGCTGCAGCGCAGCACCGCCGCGATCGTGTTCACCGCCCGGTTCATCCCGTTCGCCCGCATCGCGGTCAATCTGACCGCGGGCGCGGAGCGGGTGCCGGCGCCGCGATACCTGGGGATGTCGGCCCTCGCCGCGCTCGCGTGGGCCTGCTATCAGTCGTTCATCGGGGCCGCGATCGCGAGGCTCTTGCCGGACGCCCCGGTCGCGGCCGTCGTGATCTCGATCGCCGTCGCCCTGGCCATGGGGTGGGGGCTCGACGTCGCGCTCACCCGGCGCCTGCGCCCGCCCGGGTGAGCGCACGACCGCCGGGGCCCGAAGACCCCGGCGGCTGGCGCGGTCGTCCCGCCCCGTGACCCTCAGCCCTCGCGGAGGCCCGCGAAGAAGGCCCGGATGTCGCCGGTCACCTGTTCGGGACGCTCGAGCGAGGCGAAGTGGCCGCCGTCGGGAAACTCGCTCCAGTGCACGATGTTGTCGTTGTCGCGGTCGGCGAAGGACCGGATGCTCTTGAAGTCGTCCTGGAACACGGCAACGCCCATCGGAGCATGGTTGACGACCGGCTCGGCGGCGGCCCGGGCCTCTTCGAAGTGGTAGCGGCCGGCGCTCGCCGAGGTGTTCGTGAACCACTCGAGCGAGACCTCTGTGAGCACCTGCTCGGTGGAGACGAGGCTCGTCCCGTTGCCGAAGTTCAGGAAGAGCTCGTTCCACGCCAGCTGGCCCGCGGGCGAGTCGGACAATCCGACCGCGACCGTCTGCGGGCGTGAGGCGTTGATGGCGTTGTAGCCGCCGACCGACTGGAACCACTGCATGTGCTCCAGCGCCGCGTAATCCTTGGGTTCGAGGGCGTCGAACTCGCCCTCTGCGCCCGTGGGGAACGAGAACGCCTGCAGGACGTGCAGGCCGAGGAATCCGGGAGGGTTCAGGATGCCGAGCTCGCGCGAGACCATTGCACCGCCGTCGCTGCCGTGCGCGCCGTAGCTCTCGTAGCCGAGGCGCCGCATGAGCACGTCCCATGCCCGAGCGACCCGGGCCATCGTCCAGCCGCCCTCGACCACCGGAGTGGAGAACGCGAAGCCCGGCATCGAGGGCACGACGACGCTGAACGCGTCTTCGGCGCGACCGCCATGCGCGACCGGATCGGTGAGCGGGCCGATCACGTCGAGGAAGTCGACGAACGACCCGGGATAGGTGTGCAGCAGGAGCAGCGGGGTGGCGTCGGCCTCCGCCGACGGCACGTGGATGAAGTGGATGCGCTGGCCCTCGATCTCGGTGAGGTAATGCGGGAACCGGTTCATCCTGGCCTCCTGCGCACGCCAGTCGAAGCCGTTCTGCCACGTGGCGATCGTGTCGCTGAGGTACGAGTTGGGAACGCCGTACGTCCAGTCGTCGCCCGGCGCCGCCTGGGGCAGACGCGTGTTGGCGAGCCGAGTCAGCAGGTCATCGACCGCGGCCTGGTCGATCGCGACGGTGAATGGGCGGATCTCTTCACTTGCGGGGGCCGCCTTCGAGGCGGCGGTGGGTGTGTTGTTCATGATTCGAGGCTATGAGGCATACAGGAAGATTAACTTCCTGATTTGTGGGACACTTCTCGCATGTACGAGACGTCGGCGAGGCTGCTCGAGCTGCTCGCGCTGCTGCAAGCCCGTCCGGCGTGGAGCGGCACCGAGCTGGCCGGGCGGTTCGACGTCTCGACGCGCACCGTTCGCAACGACATCGAGCGCCTGCGGAGCCTCGGATACCCGGTCGACGCCGTGCGCGGACGCGCCGGTCACTACCGGCTCGGCTCGGGCGCGCGGATGCCGCCGCTGCTCCTCGACGATGACGAAGCCGTCGCCGTCGTGGTCGGCCTGCGCGCGGCGACCGACATCGCCGGCGTCGAGGAGACCAGCGCACGCGCGCTCGCGAAGCTCAACCAGGTGCTGCCGGAGCGGCTCCGCGGCAAGGTCTCGGCCCTCGCGAGCACCGTCAGCAAGGCGACCGAGAACACCGGCAGCGACGCCGAGGACCCCGTCATCGATCCGGAGGTGCTCAGCTCCATCGCCACCGCCGTCGCGGCATCCGAGTGGCTGCGTTTCGAGCACGACGGAGCACCCCGCGTCGTCGAGCCGTATCGCTTGGTGACGTGGCAGCGGCGCTGGTACCTCGTCGCCCGCGACCTCCCAGCCGCGGACTGGGCGGTATTCCGCGTCGACCGATTGGCGCTGCGGATGCCGACCCACCGGCCGTTCGCTCCGCGGCCGCTTCGGGGCGGGGACTACGCATCGTTCGTGATGCGCGAGGTGGCCTCCGCCGGGTGGGCCGTGCATGCGCGCATCACGGTCTTCGCCTCCGCGGACGAGGTGCTCTCCCGCATCCACTCGGCGGTGGGCGTCGTCGAGGCGATCGATGCGCAGCACTGCGTGCTCGTGACCGGCGCCGACAGCGTCGCGACGGTGGCGGTATACATCGGGATGCTGGGGCTCGATTTCCACGTGACCGAGCCGCCGGAGCTCGTCGCCGAACTCACCGAGGTGGCGCAGCGATATCTTCGGGCCGTGGGCGCCTGACGCGAGGCAAGCGACGATTGCCGCGCGGAATCCGCGGGTCTATGCTCTCCCCAGGCTGCGGGCAGGGTTGATCCCGGGATGCATCCGCAGCGGCGACAGACCAGGAGCGACGATGGCGCAGAACCTGAGAGTGTCCGAGCGGGTTCGCTTCGAACGATGGTTCGAGGTCGAAGTCATGGATCCGATGACCGACTTCCGCAACTCGAGGCAGGAGTGGCGGCGGCTGGCCTCCGAGCTGTTCGGAACGTTCTTCCTCGTGCTCGTCGCCGCGGGCGGCGGGATGATGGGTCAGGCCTTCCCCGACACGATCAGCCGCACGGCCGCTGTCGTTGCCCCGGGCCTCATGGTGATGGGCATCATTCTCTTCATGGGCAAGGTGTCGGGCGCGCATCTGAACCCCGCCGTGACGCTCGCGTTCGCGCTGCGCGGCGATTTCCCCTGGCGGCGCGTGCCGGGCTACATCATCGTCCAGCTGCTCGGAGCGACGCTCGCCGCCTGGTTCCTGCACGCGGTCATCGGCGTCTCCGCAACGTACGGGTCGAACTACCCCGCGGAGGGCTACTCGTCGTTCCAGGCGTTCATCATGGAGGTCGCACTCACGCTCGGCCTGGTGAGCGTCATCCTGGGAACCGCATCCGGCGCGCAGAACATCGGCATCATCGGTGCGCTCGGCGTCGGCGCCTACATCGCACTCGCCGGTCTCTGGGGCAGCCCGATCTCCGGCACCTCCATGAACCCGGCACGCACGTTCGGGCCCGACCTCGTCGCGCTCGATTTCACCGACTATTGGGTGTACGTCGCCGGTCCGATCGTCGGAGCCGTGCTGGCGGTCGGATTCGCCTTCGTGCTGCGTGGCTACGGCGGCGGCCGCAGCGGCTCCGCGGCAGCGCAGGGCGCCCTCGAGACAGAGGTCGCCCGACCCGACCAGGCCTGATTCCCCGCGATGTTCCGCGTACTACCCGTGGTTGTGCC
>NZ_DATMIO010000127.1:0-5267 GCF_035554235.1 Microbacterium sp.
AGATGCTCTTCGACCGTGAGGAGCTCGCTCATGCGGGGTGATCCGCAAGCGAGCGCCGCGCGGGCTGGTCCGGCGGGGCGGAGAACGCTCGCTAGGCGACCAGGCCGCCGGCCAGAACCGTCGCGGGGACGCCGGCGGCGACGAGGGCTTCGGCCGCGCGACGCGCGCGCGCGCCGACTTCGCACACCACCACGATGGGCCCGTCTGCCGAGCGTCCGGCCGCGGGGGGGACGGCGGCGGCCGGGTCGGCCAGCACGGCGGCCAGCGGCACGGGGATGACGCCCGGGATCGCTCCGGCGGCGACCTCAGCGGGCTCGCGGACGTCCAGGAGCACGGGCGGGCGATCCGACGCGAGCGCTTCGACCACGTGCGCAACCGAAACCGACGACACCGCGGGAGCCGCAGGGCGCGCGGCGGCGCGAATCCCGCTGCCGCGGAGCGGAACCTCGCTCTGCCGGGAGCGGAGGGCGTCGATCACCAGCACCCGGCCGAGCAGAGGCTCGCCGATCCCGGTCAGGAGCTTGATCGCCTCGGTGGCCATGAGGGCGCCGATCTGCAGGCACAGGGCGCCGAGCACGCCGACCTCGGCGCACGTGGGCACATCGCCCGCGCTGCCGTGCGGATAGAGGTCGGCCAGGCGCACGGCGGGTGCACCAGGGGGCGGGTCCGACCAGAAGACCGTCACCTGCGCGTCGAAGGCCTGCACGGTGCCCCACACGAGAGGAGTGCCGAGCTCTTCGCACGCCGCGGCGACGGCTTCGCGTGTCTCGAAGGTGTCGGTGCCGTCGACGACGACGTCGGCGCCCCGGAGCAGGGCGGCGGCGTTGCCGGAGTCCAGGCGGGAGGAGACCGCCGCGATGCGGGTCTCGGGGGCCAGGTCGGCGGCGACCCGGGTCGCGCTGGCGACCTTGGGAGCGCCGACATCCGAAAGCCGGTGCATCACCTGGCGCTGCAGGTTGGATGCCTCGACCGTATCGTCGTCGATCACGGTTATCGTGCCCACCCCGGCCGCGGCGAGGGCCAGCACCACCGGGGAGCCGAGCCCGCCCGCCCCGACGACGGCGACGTGTGCGGCGGCGAGCCGGCGCTGTCCGAGGTCGCCGAACGCGGCCAGGCTCGTGTGGCGCGCGGTGCGCGCTCTCTCGGCGTGGCTGAGCGCGGCGACCGGCTCGACGAGGGGTGGCAGTGGCATGATTCCAGGCTAGCCGCGGACGGCGGCCACCGATCCGATGCGCGGCGGCACGAGTTCCGCGCGAGCGGAGTTCTCACCCTCGTACGACCGCATTCGCGGTGATAGCGTCATCCCGTGGAGACATTCAAGGTGGCAGACGCGGCGCGGCTGCTCGGGGTGAGCGATGACACCGTGCGTCGCTGGGTCGACCAGGGGCTGCTCCCGACGACAGGTGCCGCCCCCGCCGAGATTCCCGGTGATGCGCTCGCCGCGCGGGCCGTCGAGCTCGCCCGGTCGACGTCGGATCCGACCGACGTGCTCTCGAGCGCCCGCAACCGGTTCGTGGGCCTCGTGACGCGGGTGCAGGTGGACGGCGTGATGGCGCAGGTCGACATCCAGGCGGGACCGCATCGCGTCGTGTCGCTCATGTCGGCAGAGGCCGTCACCGAGCTCGGGCTCGACGTCGGTGCGCTCGCGGTCGCGGTCATCAAGGCGACGAGTGTCATCGTCGAGACCCCGAGAGGCTGAGGTGACCCGTCGCACCGCCCGAACCCCGCTGGCGCTGGCGCTGGTGGCGTCCCTCACCCTGCTCAGCGCCTGCGCGACGGGTGCGGGCACCGCGCCGACCGAGGCCCCGACCGAACCCGCGCTCTCCGGCGAGCTGACGATCTACGCCGCCGCGTCGCTCGGCGCCGCCTTCGACGAGCTCGCCACCGAATTCGAGGCCGACAACCCGGGGGTCGACATCCTGCCGATCGTCTACGACGGCTCGAGCACGCTCGCCGCCCAGCTGCTCGAGGGGGCGCGCGCGGATGTCTTCGCGACGGCCGACGAGGCCAACATGGAGAAGGTCGCCGAACTCGTCGACGGCTCGCCCGAGATCTTCGCCACGAACACGCTCGTCATCGCGACGCCCCGGGGAAACCCCGCCGGCATCGAAGAACTGTCCGACCTCGCCGACCCGGCGCTGACGGTCGTCTTGTGCGCGCCGGAGGTGCCGTGCGGGTCGGCCTCGCAGAAGCTGCTCGATGCTGCCGGAGTGGCGCTCACCCCCGCGAGTCTCGAGCAGAACGTGACCGCCGTGCTGACGAAGGTGGCCTCGACCGACGCCGACGCCGGCCTCGTCTACCGCACGGATGTCGCGGACCGGGCGGATGTCGATTCCATCGTGCCCGAAGGCGCCGACGCGATCGTGAACAGCTACCCCATCGCGACCCTCGCGGCATCGGCGAACCCCACCGCCGCGGCCGCCTTCGCCGCGTTCGTGACCGGTGAGCGCGGCCAGGGCATCCTCGCGTCGTACGGCTTCGGCGCGCCGTGAGCCGGCAGGAGCGGGGCTTCCTGCCCCCCGTCCTCGCGGTTCCCGCGCTGCTGGGCCTTGCGCTGCTCGTCGTGCCCCTCGCGGCCCTCGTGGCGCGCGCCGAGTGGAGCACGCTGTGGGCCGACATCACGTCGTCCGCGGCGCTCGATGCCCTCTTCCTGTCGCTGCGCACCGGACTCGTCGCGACTCTCATCTGCGTGATCCTGGGGGTTCCGCTCGCTCTCGTGATCGCGCGCTCCGGCCCACGCATGTCGGCCGTGCTGAGGGTGCTCGTCACGGTGCCGCTCGTGCTCCCGCCCATGGTCGGCGGCGTCGCGCTGCTGTTCCTGTTCGGCCGCAGCGGCCCGCTCGGGGTCGCCATGGAGGAGTGGTGGGGCGTGCGCGTTCCCTTCACGACGGCGGCCGTCGTGATCGCCCAGGCGTTCGTCGCCCTGCCGTTCCTCGTGCTCGCCCTCGAGGGCTCGCTCCGCACCTCCGGGGTGGGCTACGAGCGCGCCGCTGCCACGCTCGGCGCCGGACGGTGGACGATCCTCCGCCGCGTGACCCTGCCGCTCGCCGCCCCCGGGCTCGTCGCGGGCGTGGTGCTGTGCTTCGCGCGAGCGATCGGGGAATTCGGGGCCACGGCGCTCTTCGCCGGGAACGCGCCCGGGGTCACCCAGACCATGCCCCTCGCGATCTACACGGCCTTCAACGGGGCCGGCGTCGGACAGGGCGCCGCGGTCGCCCTGTCGCTGCTGCTGCTCGTGACCGCGCTGCTCGTGCTGCTGCTGGTGCGCGGATGGCGCCCGGGGACACCGCGATGAACGCCCGCACGGGCATCGGGGCAGCGCTGGAGGCCGAGGTCGTGATCGAGCGCCGCGGGGGGTTCCGGCTCGATGTTGCGCTCGATGTTGCCCCGGGCGAGGTCGTCGCCGTGATGGGGCCGAGCGGTGCCGGAAAATCGACGCTGCTCGAGGCGATCGCGGGGCTCGTTCGGCTCAAGGCGGGGCGCGTGCGCATCGGCGAGCAGGATGTCGCGACCGCGCGGCCCGCGCTGCACACGCGCCCCGAAACGCGGGGGGTGGCCCTGCTCGGGCAAGAGCCGCGCCTGTTCCCGCATCTCAGCGTCTGCGAGAACGTGGCGTTCGGGCCGAGGGCGCGCGGGGTGCCGCGCGCGCAAGCGCGCGCCGATGCCGGCGAGTGGCTCTGGCACGTGGGTCTTCCCGGGCTGGGCGACCACAGACCGTCCGAGCTGTCGGGCGGCCAGCAGCAGCGCGTCGCGGTCGCCCGCGCGCTCGCGGCATCCCCCCGCCTTCTCCTTCTCGATGAGCCGCTCACATCGCTCGATCCCGAGACCGCGGGAGAGATCCGGGGGATGCTGCAAGCGCAGCTCGCCGCCGCCCATGCCAGCGCGGTCTTCGTGACCCACGACGCCGTGGATGCGGTGGCGGTCGCCTCGCGGCTCATCCTGGTGGAAGAGGGACGCGTCTCCCAGGAGGGCGACGTGCGCGACGTGCTCGCGGCCCCCGCGACGCGTTTCGCGGCCGCGATCGCCGGGGTCAACCGCATCGAGGGCGTCGCGCACGCGGGGCGGTGGCGGGGTGGGCAGACGTGCCCGGACGTCGTCATCGAGGGGCAGGATGCCGCAACGGCGACCGACGAGGGGGCGCCGCTCGTGGCGGTGTTCCGCCCGGACGCCGTCCGGCTGGAGCGACCCGTCGAGCCGACGTGGACGGGCGCGATGCGGGCGCTGGGCGGTGAGGTCGAGGCGAACACCTGGTTGTCGCGCGTCGCGCGGCTCGAGCAGACCCCCGCCGGCGTCCGGGTGCACACGTCGCAGCCCGCGGTCGCGGTCGATGTGCCGACCGCCGCGGTCGCCGAGCTCCACCTCACGGCGGGCGCGCCCGTGCGGCTGCGCGTGGCGCCGAGCGTGGTGCGCCTGCAGCCGGGTGGCTGAGCAGGCTGAGCAGGCTGAGCCCGAGCGGATGGCCGGCAGACCCCCACCGGGTAGTGTCGTGCGGTGACCGACATCCGGCCGTTCTGCCCCGGCGATGAGCCCGCGCTCGCCGAAATCTGCGTCAAGACCGCCGACGCGGGCGGGGACGCGACGGGACTCTTCCGCGACGACGCGCTCTGGGCGGACGTGTTCGTGCTCCCCTACGTAGCGCGGCATCCGGATTTCGCCTTCGTCGTCGAGACCGACGACGGTCGCATCGCCGGCTACATCGTCGGCGCCCCCGACACCGAGGCGTTCGAGCGCTGGTTCGCGACGTCGTGGTGGCCGTCGTTGGCGGGCCGTTACCCGCTCGAGGGTGCGGGCGAGCGGGAGCGGGGGACGATCGAGTACGCCGCCGCCCGGGGACCCGGCCGCGCGGTGCACGCGGAGGAGTATCCGGCCCACCTGCACATCGATCTGCTGCCGGAGCTACAGGGGCAGGGCTTCGGGCGTCGGCTGATCGACACACTCGTGGCCGCGCTGGAGGCGCAGGGCGTCCCGGGGATCCACCTCGTCGCCGCCTCGGAGAACGAGGGTGCGATCCTCTTCTACCCACGAGTCGGGTTCACCGCGCTTCCTTCGGAACCCGGCACCCGCGCGTTCGGCCGCAGACTTCGCTGAGAGGCGGCGCGCCGCGGGTGCGGGGGCAGTTCGTGTCGCTTCACGCTCCGTGAACCGACCACACGTGCCACTTCGTCGAAGCCGGGCGAGCTCGAAGTGGCAAGTAGCGCCGCAACACTCACTGCTAACCGACCACACGTGCCACCCCATCGAAGCGGGGCCCCTCGAAGTGGCAGGTC
>NZ_DATMIO010000128.1:0-8045 GCF_035554235.1 Microbacterium sp.
CCAGCTGGAGACCGCCGACGGCTTCACGCTGATGGCCGCTGACACACCGAGCAGCATGCCCTACACCAAGCCCGCCGGGATGTCGGTGTCGGTGAGCGGTGACGACGAGGCCGAGCTGCAGGGGTTCTGGGACGGCCTCACGGCCGACGGGACGGTGGTCATGCCGTTCGAGACCCCGCCGTGGGGTGGCCGTTTCGGCATGCTGACCGACAAATTCGGCATCGACTGGATGGTCGCACTGAACGCCTCCCCGGCCGCTTAGCGCTCGGGGAGCCGGCCCTGTGGAATATCGGCCTACGCCGTCTGCGGGGCCGGCACCTCGAGTTGCTCCGCCGGCATGTGCACGTCGGACCGGTCGCGGTAGTGCCCCACGAGCGCGAGGATGACGCCGCCGACGAACCAGCACGTGAGCACGGTCCACTGCATCGCGGTCGCCGCATCCGGGAAGTAGCTCAGCGAGCGAAGGAGGTTCGACGCGGCTCCCGGCACGAAGTACTGCCCGATGGCGCCCCACGGCTCGGGGAGGAACTGCATCGGCACGGCGGCGGCCGAGATCGGGTTCGCGAAGAGCACGGTGACGATCGCGGCGATCCCCAGCCCGGCGCGGCCGAGCAGCGCGTTCATTCCGATGAGAAACGCCGCCGTGGCGGACATGCCGAGTGCGAGCGCGGCCGCGTTGAGCAGCCAATCACCCTGCAGCAGCCCGAACCACGTCTGCATGATGAGGGCCGCGAGCAGACCTGCGGCGATGCCGAACACCACGAGGCCGGCGAGGCGGCGGACCGCCCCGGCGACGAGGAGCGACAGCAGGATGCCGCCCAGCATGCCGCCGAGAGTCAGCGGAAAGGCCGCGGCGGCCAGGCCCGCGCCCGTGGGGTCGGACGAGGCCAGGGGCACGACATCCGTCACCGTCACGGTGGGTATCTCGGCGCCCTCGTTCGCCGGGGGCGTCACCGCCGGAGGCTGACCGGTCGCCAGCGCGGTGCCCAGTGCCTGCACCTGGGCGAGCAGCGCCTCTTGCACGCCCGCGCTCACCTGGGCCTGCAGCTGCGTGGCCACGCCGCGGAGTGCCTGCGCTGCGGCGGGGCTCGCCGCACTCGCGACGAGCACCTCGGGCTCGTCGAGGAGGATGGCGCCATAGAGCTCGCGCGCCTCGATCTGCGACACGGCGTCGTCGCGTGAGGAGACCTCGACGAGCGTGAAGGGGTCGGTCTCCTGCGCCTCGAGGGCAGCCTCGAGCGCGGCTACGCGGTCGGCGGGCCCACTGATGCCGACCGGAAGGTTCTGCGGCTTCGAGGTCGCGGCCGGCCACACGAAGGCGATGATCAGCACGGCGATCGCCAGCGACGCGGCGAGACCGTAGGCGAGGGCGAGGTCCCACCTGGTGCGGGGATTGACGTTGTCGGACATGAGAACTCCTAAAGAGAATGGCGGTTCTGTTTACAGAATAGCAGAACGAGTATTCTCTTTACATGCCCCGCGTGACCGAGAAATACCGCAAGGCCCGGCGAGACGAGATCGCCCTCGCCGCCATCCGCTGCCTCGAGAGGAAGGGAGTGCACGACACCTCGATCGCCGACATCGTGGAAGAGTCGGGCCTGTCGACCGGCGCGATCTACTCACACTTCTCGAGCAAGGTCGAGCTCGCGCGGTACATCGTCGCCGAGTACCTCTTTCCCCGGCTGGACCAGCTGGAGCGGTCAGCCGGGATGATCACGCCCCGCGACGTGCTCACGACGATGCTCGCCGTCTTCACAGACACCGGACTGCCGCCGCGCATCGTGCTGCAGTTCTGGGGCGAAGCGACGATCGGCGGCGAGTTGCGCGAGGAGATGCTGCGCACGGTGGCGCGCTTGCGCTCCGCGCTCGGCGCCGCGCTGATGCCGTGGGCCGAGCTGCAGACATCGGATGCCGCGGCGGCGGAGGCCCTCGTCGCCGACGCGATCCGCGCCGTCGTGCCCCTCGCGCAGGGCTACGTCGCCAACACCGCGCTGTTCGGACCCCGCGATCCGCGCGAGTACGTCGACTCGGTGGTCGCTGCGCTCACGTGAGCCTAGAACTCCTCGTGCGTATCCGGGTCTGCGCCCCAGAGACGTCCGCGCTCGAGCGCCGAGATCGCGGCGACCTCGTCGGCGTCGAGCTCGAAGTCGAACACATCCGCGTTCTCGAGCTGGCGATCCGGATCGGCGGACTTCGGGATCGGCGTGCTGCCCGACTCGATGTGCCAGCGGAGCACGATCTGCGTCGGCGTGACGGCGTGCACCTCGGCGAGGTCGCGGAGCAGGGCCTCCGTGAGCAGTTCGCTGCGCTGGGCGAGCGGGCTCCAGCTCTCGGTGCGGATGCCGTGCTGGGCGTGGAAGGCACGGAGCGCACTCTGCGGAAAGTAGGGGTGCAGTTCGACTTGGTTGACGGCGGGCACGACCCCGGTCTCGTCGATCAGGCGGGTCAGCATCGCCTCGGTGAAGTTCGAGACGCCGATCGAGCGCACCGAGCCGCGCTCGCGCAGCTCGATCATGCCGCGCCACGTGTCGACGTACTTGTCGACCCGGGGATTCGGCCAGTGGATGAGCGACAGGTCGATGCGGTCGAGGCCCATCACGATCAGCGACTCGTTGGTGCTCGCCAGCGCCTCCTCGTAGCCGTGGTTGCGCCCGGGAATCTTCGTCGTGACGATCAGCTCGTCGCGGTCGAGTCCGCTGCGCCGCACGGCCTCGCCGATCTCCGCTTCGTTCTCGTAGTTGACGGCCGTGTCGAGCAGTCGGTAACCCCCCTCGATCGCCGAGACGACGGCCGCGATGCCGTCTTCGCCGCGCAGCCCGTAGGTGCCGAGCCCGAGTTCTGGGAAAGGGTGTCCGTCGTTCAACGTGAGGAGGGGGATGCTGACCATGCCCCCATCTTGCTCCACTCGCGGAGCGCCGTGACAGCTCTTGCGGCTTCTTGCGACGAGATCGGGCACACCCGCATCCGCCCGAACACCTAGATCAGCGAGCGAGCGCGGGCGTTCGCGGCATCCAGTTCTTCGGCACGCCGCTCGACGTGAGCGACCCACTCATCGAGCCGATCGCCCTCGCCGCGGTGCGCCTTGACCGTCGAGACGTTCGCACGAACATTCGCGCGGGCACTTCCGAGCGCCGCCGAGAGGGCCTCGCCAGCGACCTCGAGGTCGGCGCGCAGACTGGGGTTGCCGACGTCGAACAGCAGGGCCAGCTCCGGCACGAGCTCCTCGGCGATCCGGCCGAGGCCGACCGACGAATCGGTGGCGGCCACCGCCGCGCGGCGCACGCGCGCGTCGCGGTCGGGGTGCTCGGACGGCCGCAGCGCCGCGCCGAACTCGGCCGAGACGACGCCGTCCGCCTCGGCGGCATCCAAGGCCCGAATACGCACCGCGGCCACTCGCTCGCCGCACGCCTCCGCCTCGTCGGAGTCCGGCGAGTACTCGGCGACCATGTGCAGGAGTGCCGCGCTGATCGCGATCAGCACGCCGCTCGCCGCTCCCCCGCCCGGCGCCCCGCGCGGCTGCGCGAGCTTGTCGAGCCACGACGAGAGCGGGATCGAGACCGGTACTTCTGCGTCGGCATCCATGTCGTCCACGGTAACGCGGGGCACGCCCGATGCGAACGGCGCGTTCGGTGCCCGGTGGCGATGGCGCGAAGTGCACTACCCTGGGGCCACCTCGACGCCCCGCTCCGGTGCGGCCGAGTCCCGCTGCAGATCGGACCGCCGTGGACGCCGCACTCGCATCGAACCTCATCTGGATCATCGGATTCCTGGTCGACCTGGCGATCAAGATCGTCGCGCTGATCGTCATCCCGCGCGACCGCAAGCCCACCGCGGCGATGGCATGGCTGCTCGCGGTTTTCCTCATCCCCTACATCGGCATCCTGCTCTTCCTGCTGATCGGCAACTTCACGCTGCCCAAGAAGCGCCTGGCCGAGCAGGCGAAGCTCAACACCATCATCGAGGAGAGGGTCGATGCCCTCGACATCCCCTCCCCCGACGACAAGGCCTGGCCCCGCTGGTTCCAGCGCGTCGTGCATCAGAACCAGAAGCTGACGGGCCTCCCGGCGATCGGCGGCAACTCCGCGACACTGATCGGCGACTACAACGGCGCGATCGATGCGATGGCGGCGGAGATCGACACCGCGACGACCTTCGTGCACGTCGAGTTCTTCATCGTCGGGTGGGACGACACCACGCGCGGCTTCTTCTCGGCGATGGAGCGGGCGGTCGCGCGCGGCGTGACCGTACGCCTGCTGGCAGATCACCTGTCGTCGAAGCGAGTCGCGAACAGCGACCAGACGTTTGCCGAGCTCGACCGCATCGGCGTGAAGTGGGCGTGGATGCTGCCGGTGATGCCGTTCAAGGGCAAGTACCAGCGGCCCGACCTGCGCAACCACCGAAAGCTCGTCGTGGTCGACGGCCGCGTCGCCTACATGGGATCGCAGAACCTGATCGACCGCAGCTACGACTCGCCCAAGAACATCAAGCGAGGGCTGCAGTGGCAGGAACTGGTGACCCGTCTCGAAGGGCCGACAGTGGCCGCCGTGAACGCCGTGTTCTTCTCGGACTGGTTTCTCGAGACGGGCGAACGGCTCGACGACGAGCATGTGCCCGCGAAGGACGTCGCGTTCGCGCAGTCTCCCGACGCACTCGTCTGCCAGGTCGTGCCGAGCGGTCCCGCATACACCACCGAGAACGGGCTGCGGCTCTTCCTCTCGCTGATCCACGGGGCCACGGAGCGCGTCATCCTGACCAGTCCGTACTTCGTGCCCGACGAGGCGATGATCTACGCGATCACCACCGCCTGCCAGCGCGGACTCGAGGTGCAGCTCTTCGTCTCCGAGATCGGCGACCAGGGCCTCGTCTACCACGCGCAGCGGTCGTACTACGGGGAACTGCTGCGTGCCGGCGTGCGGATCTTCCTCTATCCCGCGCCCTACATCCTGCACGCCAAGCACTTCTCGATCGACGACGAGGTCGCCGTCATCGGATCGAGCAACATGGACATCCGCTCGTTCAGCCTCAACTCGGAGGTGTCGCTCATGGTGCGCGGCGAGTCGTTCGTGCGTGGAATGCGCGACGTCGAGCAGGGCTATCGGGATGCCGGGCGCGAGCTGACCCTTCAGGAGTGGGATCGCGAGCCGCTCAAGGCGACGTTCCTGGACGGCCTCGCGCGCCTGACTTCTGCACTCAATTAGGTGGGCGACGTCATCGGCGAGGCCACGCCCATGGCACATAACGCGACCGGCATCTGGGCTCATAGCAGATGCGCGGCGCTGCGGCGAGGGGCTGTCGTGAGAATCACAGGGAGGAGTACAGTCACGTTCACCCGGCAGCGTCGCACGGCGTCGCCGGGTGGTCCGGGCGACCGGACGTGACCTCTGGCAACAAGAGAAAGAAGGAACCAATGAGTTTCCTCGCATTCCTGCTGCTCGGCCTCCTGGCCGGCGCCATCGCCAAGCTCATCCTGCCCGGCAAGCAGGGCGGCGGATGGCTGATCACACTGCTCCTCGGCGTTGTCGGCGCCCTCCTCGGAGGATGGCTCGGTAGCGTGCTGTTCGGCACGGGGCTCGAGAACTTCTTCGACCTCTCGACCTGGCTGCTCGCGATCGGCGGCGCGATCATCGTGCTGCTCATCTACGGCCTGATCGTCAACCGCCGCTCCAACAAGGCATAGTCGCCCGATCACTAAAGGAAGGCGCCCGCGGATGCACACGCATCCGCGGGCGCCTTCTGCGTGCCGGGATGCCGCGTGCCGCTAGACTGCTCGCGAACCGCGTCGCGCACAACAAATCCCATACGTGACCCCAGGCGGGTTTGTTATGCGTCGATTGGGTACGGATTCGGGTTTGCGGCGAGCATGTGTGATAGGCCTGCGTTAGGCGCAGACGCTGTTGATCAACGTTGACGATGGCTGCCCTCCACATGGGAAGTGATCAAATCTTGATCCAGTCATCCAGAAAAGTCCGCCGTTCCGCCATCATCTTCACCGCTGTGCTCGCGTTCGCGCTCATACCGGCCGCCGCAGCGAACGCCGACACCGTCATCGACGGGCCGGTGGGTCTCGGTACCGCGGCTCCGTTCGGGGTTCTTGCCGCGTCGACCGTCACGAACACGGGACCGTCGATCATCAATGGGGACGTCGGGCTCAGCCCGCAGACCTCGATCACCGGCTTTCCGCCCGGCATCGTCAACGGCACCATCCATGCGACCGACGCCGTTGCCGCTCAGGCGCAGATCGATCTCACCACCGCCTACAACACCGCCGCGAGCCTGACGCCCACCACTGTGGGACTGGGAGAGCTCGCCGGCCTCTCGCTGACGCCGGGCGTGTACTCGGGCGGCGAGCTGGCTCTGAATGGCGCCCTGACCCTCGCGGGAACCGCCGAGTCGGTCTGGGTCTTCCAGGCCGCCTCGACATTGACCGCCGGTTCGGGCTCGCTCATAACGATCACCGGCGGCGCCAGCGCGTGCAACGTCTTCTGGCAGGTCGGCAGTTCGGCCACGCTCGGGAGCGCGGCGCAGTTCGTGGGAACGGTCATGGCGAACGTATCGATCACGGCCACCACGGGTGCCACCGTCACCGGCCGCCTGCTCGCACGCACGGGTGCCGTCACGCTCGATACCAACACGATCACCGTGGACTCCGCGTGCGACGCCTCGCCGGGAACCGTCACCACCAGCCCGGAGATCACATCGGCCGCGCCTCCGGCCGGCGAAACGGGCACGCCGTACTCCCACACGATCACCGCGTCCGGGACCCCCGCCCCCACCTTCGTCGAAAGCGGCGCGCTGCCGCCCGGCCTGTCGCTGGAGGAGACCACCGGGTTGCTCTCCGGAACGCCGACGACCCCTGGAACCTTCGAGTTCACGGTCACGGCCGCCAATGGGACGGCGCCCGACGCGACGGCGGTGTACTCCATCACCGTCACCGCACCGGCTGTCACCTTGTCGGGCTCCGGGGCATCATCCGGCGCGCTCGCCGATAGCGGCGCCGACCTCGCTCCGGCAGCGATTTTCGCCGGTGTGCTCCTGGCCTCCGGTCTCGCCCTCGCGCTGTTCGCAAGGTCCCGACGCCTCCGCGGCTGAAGACGCCACCGCCTATCGGCGCGGTCGCCGGCCGACGGCGCTCTCCACGGTGATCGCGAGCGCCAGTACGACGAGCACGAGCGCGAGCGCCCACAGGGGCGGCACCACAGCCAGCAGCGGAATGCCGCACACGAGGACGCCGGCTGCTGCGACGCGTGCCCACGGCAACGGCAGACCGATCATCCGAGCGAAGGCCGCGGTCGCGCCGACGTAGACGCCGATCCCGGCGCCCAGCACGCTCGCCGCGAACCACCCGTACGGTTCGGTGCTCCCGATGTGCGCCATCGCGTCTTCGACGCCGAGGGCGGTGAGGATGACGCCGCCGATGATCGCGAGGTGCAGATACGTGTACGCGTTCATCCCGAGCACGACGCGCGCAGCATCCGTTCGCCGCGTGAGCTCGCGCTCCCCCGCCGAGGCGATCCTGACGAAGTAGAACATCCACAGGAGGATCGACACCGTGAGGGCGAGCGTCGCGCCGACGATGATCGACCCGTCGATGGGTTCGCGTGCCACCCCGACACCGATCGCGACGATCGACTCGCCGAGGGCGAGGATGACGACCAAGCCGTGCCGCTCGGCCCAATGGCCGGGCGCGTTGATGCGCCACTGACCTCCACCCCGCGAACTGAGATAGGTCAGCACGAAGTCGTACAGGAAGGCCCCCAGCCAGATCCACGTCTGTGCCGGACCGCCCACGACGGCTCCCACGATGAGAGCGGTCGCGGCCGGCACCATGGCGACGGCCTCGGTCGTCACTACCTGTCGGCGGAGCGCGATGTCATCGCCTGCGGCTATCAGGTAGAGAACGCCGTGGATCACGCGCACCGCGACGTATGCGATCGCCAGGACCAAGGGCCCGTCCAGACCACCCGACATGTCCGCGTAGGCCTCCGGCATCGTGAGCGCGATCACGAATACAGCGATCATCGCCAGACTCATGCCCAGCCGCATGA
>NZ_DATMIO010000129.1:0-8372 GCF_035554235.1 Microbacterium sp.
AGGGGGTATCGCGTTGGCAGCATGATTCTGCCCCAATCCCGCCTCGACGCAGCCGAAAGTATTGACGCGCGCCCGGTTGTGTGGTTACCTACTTGAGTAACTAACCACCTAGCCTGGAGGGCGCGTGATCGGAGAAGGCCGGGCGCTCTTCATCCAGATCGCCGAACAGCTCGAGGACTCCATCATCGATGGGGCGTTGGCCGAGGATGCCCAGGCGCCCTCGACCAACGAGCTGGCAGCGTTCTACCGCATCAACCCCGCGACCGCCGCGAAGGGCATCGGCATCCTCGTCGACAAGGGCATCCTCTACAAGCGCCGCGGCGTCGGCATGTTCGTCTCCATCGGCGCCCGCGAGGTTCTCCTCCGCGAGCGGCGCGAGGCGTTCGCCATCCGCTTCGTCGATCCCCTGCTCACCGAGGCCCGCACCCTCGGGCTTGGACCTGACGAGCTCGCCGCCCTCATCCGCGACCGAAGCGCCGCGGCGCTGACCCCCCTCGACACCGTGCCTCACCAGACAGAAGGGACCGCCTCGTGACCACCGTCATCGAAGTGAACCGATTGACGAAGCGCTACCGCGACACCGTCGCGGTGGATGATGTGAGCTTCACGATCGAGAAAGACACCATCTACGGCCTCCTGGGCCGAAACGGCGCGGGCAAGACCACCGTCATGTCGATCCTGACCGCGCAGAACTTCGCGACGAGCGGCGATGTGCGCGTCTTCGGCGAGCAGCCCTATGAGAACGCCCGCGTGCTGTCGCGCATGTGCTTCGTGCGCGAGAGCCAGAAGTACCCCGACGACGCGCGACCTTCGCACGCGTTCCACGCGGCGCGCCTGTTCTTTCCGAACTGGGACCAGCCCCTCGCCGACCGCCTCATCGACGACTTCCAGCTGCCCGTCAAGCGGCGCATCAAGAAGCTCTCGCGCGGCCAGCTCTCGGCGGTCGGTGTCATCATCGGCATCGCCTCTCGGGCCGAGATCACGTTCTTCGACGAGCCCTACCTCGGGCTCGACGCCGTCGCGCGCCAGATCTTCTACGACCGGCTGCTCGCCGACTACGCGGAGCACCCGCGCACGATCATCCTCTCGTCGCACCTCATCGACGAGGTGTCCAACCTCATCGAGCGCGTGCTCGTGATCGACCGCGGCCGCATCCTCATCGACGAGCTGACCGATGCGATCCGCGGCCGGGCGGCGAACATCGTCGGCGACACCGCCGCAGTCGACGCCTTCGTGGCCGGACGCGAGGTGATCCACCGCGAGAGCATGGGCCACGTCTCCTCCGTCACCGTGCTCGGCACCCTCACCCCCGACGACCGCCGGCGCCTCGTCGCCGACGGCCTCGACGTCGCGCCGGTGTCGCTGCAGCAGCTCATCGTCCGCACCACCCAGCACGCCAACGGAGAGCCCGCCGGCGCCGACACGAAGGAGGCGCTCCGATGAGCCGCACGCTCAACGTCGTCCGCATGCAGCTGATCAACCGGCAGACCTTCGTCTGGGTCCCGCTGCTGATTCTCAGCGGCTCGTTCGTCCTGTCGCTGCTGATCTTCTCCCTCATCCCCACCAATGCCCCGAAGTACAGCGGCGCGGCGCAGTCGACGTACTGGTATTTCCTCGCGCTCGGGGTGATGGCGATGGCATACACGTTCCCGTTCTCGCAGGCGATGAGCGTCACGCGACGCGCGTTCTACCTCGGCACCCTCCTGACCGCGGCCGCGGCATCCGGTGTTCTGGCGACCATCTTCATCATCGGAGGCTTCCTCGAGCAGGCAACGAACGGCTGGGGCTTCAACGGGTCGTACTTCTACATCGAGCCGCTCTGGGCGAACGGGTGGTGGGGTGCCTGGTTCGTGTGGTTCGTGATCGGTGTGCTCTTCTTCGTGATCGGGTTCTGGTCGGCCACGCTCTACAAGCGGTTCGGCACGTTCTGGCTCACGGCGATCCTGATAGCGATCGGCGCCCTCTTCGTCGGGCTCATCTGGCTCATCGGCACTCTCCAGGCCTGGGATGAGGTGTTCGCCTGGTTCGGTGCCCAGGGCGTGCTCGGCCTGTCGGCGTGGGGTCTGCTGCTCACGGCGGTGCTCGCCGGCATCTCGTACCTCACCCTGCGCCGTACCACCCCCTGAGCCCGGGCTCAGAGAAGAACAGTGGACGCCGGCTGGATCAGCGCAGCGGCACCCGCACGTCGCTGCCGCCCTCGTGCGTGAGCCTCGAGCCCATCTGCACGAGACTGGCCTGATCGACGAAGCCCCCGGCGAACAGCGCCTGTCCCTGAGCGAAGCCGGGGGAGCGCTCGAGCAGCGACTCGGGCGCGTAGCCGAAGACCTCGCCCAGCTCGGCGAGATCGCGCGGCGAACTCATCCGCATCAGCGCGAGGTTGTCGCACTGCGACAGCGCGTTGGGGTGCACCTTCGATGGACGCTGCGTCGACAGCAGCAGCCAGAGGCCGTACTTCCGGCCCTCGGCCGCGATCTGCACGATGCGCTCGGTCAGCAGCTTCTCGACGGGCGACGACGGGGTGGGAGTGCACAGGTTGTGCGCCTCGTCGATCACGATGAGCCGGCCGATGCGGTCGTCGCGATGCTCCCAGAGGTGATCGAGCACGGCGAGCGCCGCCGCCCTCGATTCCGCCGGCGTCGCGAATCCACCCAGGTCGACGACGGTCGCGTCGGGGCGCTCGTCGATGTCGTCGATCACGCTGCGGTGACCCCACGCCCAGAGGCGCCAATCGGCGACACCGAGGTTCTCGAGCCGCATCGCGAGGCGGTGACGCGCCGGGTCATCCGACGAGCGCAGGTATGCCAGGAGCTTCGTGTGATCGAACGCCACGTCGGGCACGCTCGCACCCCGGAACGCACCGAGCTCATGCTCGAGCTGCAGCATGACGTTGTAGTCCTCGGCGTCGTAGAGGGGGTCGACCTGCAGGATCGCGGCCCGCGAGCGCACCGGCATCCCGAGGAATTTCACGTGGAGAGGAGCGCCGTCCTCGGCGGAGGATCGGAAGACGCGGATGTCGCGTGCCGCGAGCTGCGCCGCCGCATCCGCGGGCGCGTCGTCGCGGATCTCCCCGAGGCGCACGAAGTCCGAATTCGGATCGAGGATGACGAGGGGAAGCCGGGTCTGCAGCAGCACCTGTTCGAGCAGCACGCCGAGGGCGTACGTCTTGCCCGAACCGCTCTGGCCGCACCAGAAGGTGTGGCGGTTGAGCTTGGCGGCGAGAACGTGCGATGGCGTCGCATCCTCGGATTCGAGGAGGGTACCGATGCTGAGTTCGTTGACCATGCCTGAAGGCTAGAGCGCCTCGGTGCTCTCCGCAGCGGCCACATGGTGACGGATGACTTCCGCCACGACGAACGTGAACCACTTCTGCGCGAACTCCGGGTCGAGCTCGGCGTCGAGCGCCAGCTCGCGCAGGCGCGTGAGCTGCTGCTCCTCACGGGCGGGGTCGGATGCCGGCATCCCATGCTGCGCCTTCAGCTCGCCGACCTGCTTCGTGCACTTGAATCGCTCCGCAAGCAGGTACACGAGCGTCGCGTCGATGTTGTCGATGCTGCCGCGCAGGCGCTGCAGCGTGGCCGTGGGGTCCTCGCTCTGGGTCATCACTCCTCCTCGCTCCGACGATATCGCCCTCGACGCGGCGCCGATGGTGCAAACCGGGTGACGTCCCCCGCCCGGTGGCCCCTACAGTGTGACCATGAGCGATGGAACCCCCGATCTCACCCCCCTCGCCGCATCCCCCGATGCGGGAACCGACGTGACCCCGGTCGAGCCGGGCGGCGGGGTCGTCGCCAGATACCCGGAGCCCCCGATCTCGCGCTTCTGGGCGAAGCTCGACAGTCCGTTCGGCGCCGGCTTCCTCCTCACGCTCGGCGGCCTCGGCGCCTTCGCGATCGGCATCGCCTTCGTCAACCTGTCGACGATCTTCATCTACATCGCGTTCGCGATGTTCGCCGCGCTCGGACTCGACCCGGTCATCAAGTGGTTCGAGCGGCACAAGGTCAAGCGCGGTCTCGCCGTTTTGATCGTGTTCTTCGTCTTCGCCCTCATCATCATCGGATTGCTGTGGCTCGTCATCCCGACGCTCGTCGATCAGATCTCCGCGTTCGTCACGGACCTGCCGGAAACGATCGCGGACTTCGAGAACTCCGACTTCTTCCACTGGCTCGAGGGCATCTTCGGCGCCGGGCTCGGGAGCCTCGTGAACGAGGTCGAGACGTTCCTGACAGACCCCGCCAACCTCGCGGCGATCGGCGGGGGAGCGCTGAAGATCGGGGCCTCGATCGCGACGGCGGTGTCGGGTGGGCTCATCGTCGTCGTGCTGACGCTCTACTTCGTGCTGTCGCTGGCAGGCATCAAGGCGTCGTTCGTGCAGTTCGCCGCGGCGCGCAACCGCCCGAAGGCGCGCAGCATGATCGATCAGATCACGGAATCGGTCGGCGGCTACCTGATGGGCATGGTGATCCTGGCGTTCTGCAACTCCGTCATCGCGTTCACGCTGCACCTCATCCTGGGGCTGCCCTTCCCGCTGCTGATGGGTGTGCTGGCGTTCGCCATCACGATCATCCCCCTCGTCGGCCCGGTGCTCTACTGGATCACCGCCACCATCCTCGCCCTGTTCACGAGCCCGCTCTCGGCCCTGATCTTCGCGATCTGCTACCTCATCTACATCCAGATCGAGGCCTACGTGCTCACGCCGAAAGTGATGAGCAAGGCCATCGCGATCCCCGGCTCGCTCGTCGTCATCGGTGCGCTCATCGGCGGTACGCTGCTGGGCCTGCTGGGCGCCCTGATCGCGATCCCGGTCACGGCGTCGATCCTGCTGATCATCAAACAGGTCTTCCTGCCGAGGCAGGACGCCAAGGTCTGAGCACGCGCGTCGCCCCGCGGGCCCTCTACGGGCTCCCACTAGACTCCCGCTGACGGAGCTCTGAACTCACTGGGGAGCAATCCCTCGTCGCAGTCACAAGGGGGAGACAGAAGATGACGAGCGCCACTGAGACTGTCCGAGACACGTCCCGATCGCGCGCCTACGTGTTCGCGACGATTCGCCTGGCAGCCGTCATCCTGGTGGTGGTCTCGATCGTGGCGACCTTCCTCGATACCGCGTCGCGGGCCACGATCAACCCGTTCAACTTCTTCGGCTACTTCACCATGCAGAGCAACATCATCACCGCGGTGGTGCTCTTCCTCGCCGCGCTCGCGGGATTCATGGGTCGCCCGCAGACACCCCTTCTCATGTTCGCGCGCGCCTGTGCCACGACCTACATCGTCATCGTCGGCATCGTCTACAACCTCCTGCTCGCGGGCATGGAGGGCGGCATCACCCTCGAATGGGCGAACTGGGTGCTCCACGTCGCGTTCCCCATCTATTGCGCGCTGGACTGGGTCCTCTTCAGTGACCGCACGGCGCTGGCCTGGAAGAGACTGTGGGTGGTGCTGATCTACCCGGTGGTGTGGACCATCGTGGTGATCATTCGCGGCGCCACCGATGGATGGGTGCCTTACCCGTTCCTCGACCCCGCCACCGGCTACGGCAGCGTCGCGCTCTATGCCGTCGTCATCTTCATCGCCGCGATCATCGTCGGCGCCATCGTCTTCGCCCTCAGCCGCGTGCGGATCATCAAGGCGTAGCGACCGGCGCCAGTGCCTAGGCGCGCACCGGCAGCAGTGCGGTCGGCGACGGCGCTTCGGCCCGGTGCCGTACGCGACCGGGTACCCCCGTGCGCAGATCGAGCGTGAGCGACGCGACGTCGTCGGAACGCTGACCGGCGACGAGCAGGATGTCGCGGGCGACGAGGTGGTGGCGCGGCCAGTCCACGCCCGACTCGACAAGGGCGACGGGTTCCACCCGCTCGCCCGCGCCGCGCACGCGGAGCGTCGCGATTGTGTTGCTTCCGCGCAGGCCCGCGTAGAGGAAGTCGCCGTCGCGCGAAGGGGTCAGCTCGGCGCCGGTGTCGCCGGGCATCGCTGACAGAGATGCACCGCCCAGGAGGATCCAGCGACCCTCCCGGTCGCGGCCGAGCGTGAAGACCTCGCACGAGTGCTCCGTGACGACGTGCAGGTGGCCGCTCGGATGCACGACCATGTGCCGCGGGCCGCTGTCGCGCGGCAGCACCACCTCGTGGTCGGGCCGGAGCCCGGCGGCGGTCGGGCGCCAGATGCGCACGAGGTCGAATCCGAGGTCGGTCGTCGCGACCCCTCCGCCGGGAAGGAACGCCGCCGAGTGGGCGTGCGATGCCCGATCGGAGCCGGGTGCCTCGCCCGGTTCATCTGCCGCGGGCACGTCGGCGAGCGTGCGGCCCTGCTCGGCCGCCGCCAGCGAGGCACGGAAGTCGCGCAGCAGCGCGGCGCCCTCGTCTGCCGCAGGGGCCCGACCGTGCAGAGCGGAGAAGTCGGGCAGCCCCGCTCCGTCGAGCAAGGCGGAGTCGGGCGGGGCGAACGGGTGGGTGGCGGTCGCGTACGGGTGGGAGGGGTGCGGGTCGGTGGCCGTGGTGTACGGGTCGGTGTCATATGGGCCGGAGACATACGGGTCGGTGGCGCTCGCACCCGTGACGGGGCCGGACGGCGCGCCGTCGGCATCCAGCGACATCCGCACGACGCGACCGTCGCCATAGCAGCTTGCCACGAGCGATGCTCCGTCGGGCGCGACCGCGATGTGGCACACGGCCGCACCGACCTCGATCGCCGGGCCGAGCCGTGCGAGCGTGGCCTCGCCGGTGCGCACGAACGCCGCGACCTTGCCGATTCCCTCGAGGGCCGCGTAGACGACGTCGAGCGATGGATGCTGCGCGAGCCACGACGGCGACGGTGCGGGCGCCGCCGCGCCGGCGAAGCTCAGCGAGCCGCCGGCGGACGCGTCGTCCGCCGCCCCCGCGAGAAGCGTGCCGATGCCGGCCGCCTTCCCGTCCATGTCGGCGGTGTAGCCGCCGAGCCAGAACCGCATCAGTCGATGAGGTCGTGGCGCACGATGACGGCATCGCGGGCCGCGCCCACGCCGATCACCGAGATGCGCGTTCCGCTCATCTCCTCGAGCGCGAGCACGTAGTCCTGCGCCTCGAGCGGCAGCTCCTCGAACGTGCGTGCCCCGGAGATGTCCTGCTTCCAGCCCGGGAACGTCTCGAGGATCGGCCGGGCATGGTGGAAGTCGGTCTGGTTGACCGGCACTTCGTCGAAGCGCGTGCCGTCGACGTCGTACGCGACGCACACCGGGATCTCATCGAGACCGGTGAGGATGTCGAGCTTGGTGAGCACGAGATCGGTGATGCCGTTGACGCGGGTCGCGTAGCGGGTGATGGGGGCGTCGTACCAGCCGACGCGACGCGGGCGACCCGTGGTCGTGCCGAATTCGAATCCCCGCGAGCGCAGCCATTCGCCCTGCTCGTCGAACAGCTCCGTGGGGAAGGGACCGGCGCCCACGCGGGTGGTGTACGCCTTGACGATGCCGACGATGCGATCGAGGCGATTCGGCGCCACACCCGAACCGGTCGCGGCGCCGCCGCTCGTGGCCGAAGACGAGGTCACGAACGGATACGTGCCGTGATCGACATCCAGCATCGTCGCCTGGCCGCCCTCGAAGACGACCACTTCGCCGGCGTCGAGCGCATCGTTCAGCAGCAGCCCCGTATCGGCCACCATCGGGCGCAGGCGCTCGGCGTAGGAGAGCAGCTCCTCGACGACCTCGTCGACCGTGATCGCGCGGCGGTTGAACACCTTCACCAGGAGGTGATTCTTCTGATCGAGCGCGCCGTCGACCTTCTGGCGGAGGATGTTCTCGTCGAAGAGATCCTGCACGCGGATGCCGACACGGTTGATCTTGTCGGCATACGACGGGCCGATGCCGCGCCCGGTCGTGCCGATCTGGCGCTTGCCGAGGAACCGCTCGGTGACCCGGTCGAGCACGCGGTGGTATTGCGTGATGAGGTGCGCGTTGGCGCTGACCTTGAGGCGGGACGTGTCGACGCCGCGGGCGTGCAGCGCCTCGAGCTCGAAGAACAGCACCTCGAGGTCGATGACGACCCCGTTGCCGATCACAGGCGTCACGCCGGGAGACAGGATGCCGGAGGGCAGCAGGTGCAGGGCGTACTTCTCGTCGCCGATGACGACGGTGTGACCGGCGTTGTTGCCGCCGTTGAACTTGACGACGTAGTCGACACGGTCGCCGAGCAGGTCAGTCGCCTTGCCCTTGCCTTCATCGCCCCACTGGGCGCCGATCAGAACGATGGCGGGCATAGAATCTCCCAACTTCTTGGAGGCGCTGCCTCCCTCGGTGGCGGGTCGGTGGGATTACACGTCAGTCTATTCGGTATGGGATATCTCTACCTCGCGATCGCGATCGTCAGCGAAGTCGTCGCCACCTCGTTCCTCAAGCTGAC
>NZ_DATMIO010000130.1:0-3639 GCF_035554235.1 Microbacterium sp.
GATCATGACCAGGCCGGCTGCCGGTGGTGACACGCACGTGGGCAATCAGGGTGCGGTGGGGGACGACACCGCCCCGGCCTCCGGGGCGGGTTGGTCAGGTCGTGAGCGCCACGTATTGAGTTGACGAAACCCGTCAAGTCGGTGAGGCAGCGAGCCGGGTCCCACCTACGGCAACCCGGCAGGAGATGGCCGGCGGTCTGTCGTGCACTGAGCCCCGGGGCGGTTCCTTCCGAGTGTGGCCCGCTGTTGTATTTGCCGGATGGAGCAAGGGGCCGGGGGTTTGCCGTCAGCGCCGTCCGTCCCCGGTCACTCGTGGAGGCCACACCGCGGCGCCGAGCTCTCTCGACACGGAGCGCGCCGCCTCGCGGACCAGGTCACGGGCGTCGTGGCTTGAGGCGTCGCCGTCGGACGGGATCACCACTCCGATGGCGCCGATCGCTTCGGCGTACGAATCGAAGATCGGGCTAGCCAGGGAGCTCTCCCCGATCACGGCCTCGTCCTGTTCCACCGCGATGCCGCTAGACCGGATCGCGTCCAGCTGCTCGCCAAGCGCGTCCGGCGTGGTGATGGTCTCCCCGGTCATGCTGCGCAGGTCACCGGAGGTGAGCACCCGCTTCTCGTCCTCGGGCAGGAACGCGAGCATGGCCTTGCCGAGGGCGCTGGCGTGGACCGGGATCACGATGCCGACCTCGGGCATTTGCCTGCTGCCGTCGGGGCGCGGCTCGTGGTGGATGATCACGACCTCGTCGACGAGCAGCACCCCGGTGCGCACGGCGAGTCCCGTGCGTCTGGCGAGGTCCTCGGCCCATGGGATTGCCCTGGACCTCAGCTCGAGGGTGTCCAGGTAGACGTTGCCCAGCCTGAGCACGGCAGGTCCGAGCTGGTAGCGGCTGGATCCGCGCTCTTGTACGACCATGCCGTGCTCGACGAGGGTGCGGACGATGCCGTGGGTCGTCGACGGGGCGAGCTCGAGGCGGGCGGCCAGCTCCGCAAGGCTCATCCGTCGCGCGCCCTGGAGGGCGCTGAGCACGCGGATCGCGCGGTCGACCGATTGGATCACGTCCGTCCTTCCGCTGTGGGCAGCTTCACGAAGACCCTTGCCTAGTAGTGAATCACAGGTGTACCCTCCAAATCTTATTCGACGATGTCGAATCTGATTCGGACAACTTTTGCGAAGGGGCAAGGCCCATGCTTGACGAGACCAACTTCTTCCAACGTCTGGGTGCCGAGGTCATCGGGACCGCGTTCCTGGTGTTCATCGGGGTGGGGTCCGTGCCTGCCACCCTGATCGTCAACGGCAATGCGCCGTTCACGATGGCCGACCTGGGCGTGATCTCCCTGGCGTTCGGCACGGTGGTGATCGCGACCGTGTACGCACTCGGCCACGTCGGTGGCAACCACATCAACCCGGCGGTGACGCTCGGTCTTGCCGTGTCAGGCAAGTTCCCCTGGTCGCAGGTGCCGGCGTACATCGGCGCGCAGGTCGTCGGCGCGCTCATCGGGGCTGCCGCGATCATCGGCGTCCTCGGTCAGAAGGCCAGCGACGTCGGCCTGGGCGTCGCTTCCTACGGCGACATCAGCTGGGCGCAGGCGTTCACCGCCGAGTTCGTGGGCACCTTCATCCTCGTCTTCACGATCTTCGGCGTGATCCACCGCAAGGCCGCGTCGGGCTTCGCCGGCGTCGCGATCGGCTTGGTCGTCTTCGCGGCCATCATCCCGGTTGCGCCGACGACGGGCGCATCCATCAACCCGGCTCGTACCGTGGGACCCATGCTCGTCCAGCAGATCGCGGGCGGCACGGTGAAGTGGTCCCAGCTGCCGGTCTACCTCGCCGCCGAGTTCCTCGCCGGCATCGTCGCGGCCCTGGTGTACGGCGTCCTCACGCGCACACCGGCCGAGGCGTCCGTGGCCGCTCCAGGCCTGGACCTCGGTGATCCCGACCCACAGCTGTCGGACGGACGACAAGCCACCACCGTCTGACGCGCCCCTCACCAGTCCGCAGCGAAAGGGACTCTCATGAAGAAGTTCATCAACGACCCGAACGACGTCGTGCTGGAAGCCCTGCGCGGCATCGAAGCGGCTCATCCCGACCTGCGGGTCGACTACGAGAACAAGGTCGTCTATCGCGGTGCTGCGCCGAAGAAGGGCAAGGTGGGGATCATCTCCGGGGGCGGTTCGGGACATGAGCCGCTGCACGGCGGTTTCGTCGGGCAGGGGATGCTCGACGCTGCGTGTGCCGGTGACGTCTTCACCTCACCGGTACCGGGGCAGATCCTCGCGGCGACGAAGCTCGTGGACGGCGGCGCGGGCATCCTGCACGTGGTCAAGAACTACACCGGCGACGTCATGAACTTCGAGATGGCCGCCGAGATGGCAGCCGCGGAGACCGGGGCGCGCGTGGTCTCGGTGATCACCGACGACGACGTGGCGGTCCAGGACAGCACGTGGACGGCGGGGCGCCGAGGAGTCGGCGCGACCGTCCTGCTCGAGAAGATCGCCGGAGCCGCCGCGGAGCAGGGTCGCGACCTCGACGAGGTCGCGAGGATCGCGCGCTCCGTGAACGCGAATGGCCGCAGCATGGGCCTGGCGCTCACCTCGTGCACGGTGCCGGCGGTCGGTCATCCGACGTTCGAGCTCGGGGAGGACGAGATGGAGCTCGGTGTCGGGATCCACGGCGAGCCCGGGCGGCAGCGACTCCCGCTTGCGCCCGCGCGCGAGGTCGCCTCGCTGCTCGTGGAGCCCGTTCTCTCCGACTTGCCGTTCGCGAAGGGCGATCCGGTGATCGCCTTCGTCAACGGCCTCGGCGGCACCCCGCTCATCGAGCTGTACCTCATGTTCAACGAGGTGCAGAAGATCCTCGACCAGCACGGCGTGCCGGTGGCGAGATCGCTCGTCGGCTCCTACATCACCTCCCTCGATATGGCCGGCGTGTCCGTCACCCTGCTGCGGGTCGATGACGAGCTGCTGTCGCTCTGGGACGCTCCTGTCAACACTCCGGCTCTGAGACGGGGAATTTGACGATGAGCCAGAGCGTGACCACGGCGGTCTTCGAGCGGTGGGTGCGCAACTTCGCCAAGTTGATCGCGGACAACCGAGAGCACCTGACCGAGCTCGACGCAGCGATCGGCGATGCCGACCACGGCTCGAACATGGATCGGGGCATGAAGGCCGCCGTGGCCGCGCTCGATGAAAGCCCGCCGCCGAACGCCGGGGCACTCCTGTCCAAGGTGGGGATGACGTTGGTCTCCACCGTCGGCGGAGCCAGCGGGCCGTTGTTCGGCACGATGTTCCTCCGGATGGGCGGCTCGCTCGGAGCCGCCGGCGACATCCTCTCGGCCGGCGACGTCGCCGCTGCTCTGCGAGCAGGCGTCGGTGGCGTCGTCGATCGCGGCAAGCCCGCGCCAGGCGACAAGACCATGTACGACGCGCTGGCCCCCGCAGCAGACGCGCTCGAGCGCTCCCTCGCCGATGACGGGTCGCTGGCGACCGCACTCACAGCCGCCAGGGATGCCGCTCGGACCGGTCGCGACGCAACGACCCCGATGCTGGCCCGCAAGGGCAGGGCGAGCTACCTCGGCGAACGCAGCATCGGACACATGGACCCGGGCGCGGCGAGCGTGGCCCTGCTCATCGAGGCCG
>NZ_DATMIO010000131.1:0-2887 GCF_035554235.1 Microbacterium sp.
TCGTGGGCCGCGATCGCGCGGTCGCCGCGGGCCGCCGCGAAGGCCGCCAGGTTCTCGGCCTCGGATACGAGCACCTCGTCGCCGGCCCAGGCGGCGACGGTGAGCGGACCGCGTGACGCCGGAGCGTCGAAGTCGAATGCACCCTGGCCGGTCACGACGGCGGCCACCGGCTGGGCGGAAGCGCTCGGCTCGGCCGGGGGCGCACCGATGCGCTGGGCGGAAGCGCCCGGCTCTGCCGGGCGCGCACCGAGGCCATCCTCCTCTTCGACCGCCTCCTCGGCGGCCTCTTCCTCCAGAGCGACCTCCTCGTCGGGGTCGGGAGGCGGCGGAGCGCTGTCGTCGGGGCTCTCGCCCGGCCTGAGGGCGGCGATCGCGACCAGCTCGCCCTCGAGTGCTCCGAGCTCGGCCAGGGGCACCTCGCGCGCCACGGGCTCGATCATCTTCGCGACGCGCTCGGCCGGCGCCGCGCCGTCCTCTCCCAGCGCCTCCTCGAGGCGCTCCAGCGGCGCCCGCAGCTCGAACTCCCGGAAGGTCTCGCGCAGGCGCGAGCGGTCGGGCTCGCGCGCGATCACTCCGTCGAAGTCCACGTCGACATCCACGTCGCGCACGGCGGTGGCCAGCTGCTTTGAGATGCGGGCGTTCTCCGCGTGCTCGGCCAGGTTCTGCTTGCGCTTGGCCCCGGAGATCGAGTCGATGTTGGCCAGCACGCCCTCGAGGTCGCCCCACTCCTGCAGCAGCTGCGTCGCGGTCTTGTCGCCGATGCCGGGAACTCCGGGGATGTTGTCCGACGTGTCCCCCTTGAGACCGACGAAGTCGGGGACCAGCTCGGGAGGGATCCCGTAACGGTCGATCACCGCTTCGCGGTCGTACATCTTCGTGTCGGTCACGCCGCGTCCGGTGGCCATCACGCGCACCCCGGGCTCGATCAGCTGAAACAGGTCGCGGTCCCCGGTGAGAACGGTCACGTCGATGCCCTGCTCGCGCGCCTTGCCCGCCAGAGTGGCGATCACGTCATCGGCCTCGTAGCCCGGCACCCTGACGTTCTGGTAGCCGAAGGCGTCGACCAGCGGCTGCATGTGCGGCCACTGCTCCTGCAGCAGGTCCGGGCGCTCGTCGCGGTGGCCCTTGTACTCCTCGTAGATCTCCTTGCGCCCCGACATGCCCGCGTCCCAGATCACGAGGGTGGGCTTGATGCCGAACTCGGAGATCATCTTCACGAGCATTGACGCGAAGCCGAAGATCGCGTTGGTGGGCTGCCCCTTTGAGGTCGCGATCGACTCCGGCAGCGCAAAAAAGGCCCGGTAGACAAGGCTGTTCCCGTCGATCAGGATGAGCTCGCGGGGGGTCTCGTCGGCCACCGCCTAACCGTACCGAGGCGACCCCGCTGCGCGGGCGCTGAGCTCAGTGCCTGCGCAATCTGCGCTCGATTCGTCGCGCGGCGCTGCCTTGCGGGCCGTCGTAACCGGCGCGTCCCCGACGGGGGTCACGGTCCAGTCCGGATGGCCCGGGCTGGGTGGCGTCACGGTGCCGTATCTCGTTCGGCGCCGCAGAACCACCCGTATCATCGACTCCCTGCCCAGTCCGTCCGCACAGTTCTCGCTGACGCTGCGCGTCGCGCTACCCACCAAGCCCGGCGGCGTGCTGGGCAAGGTCACCGCGGCGATCACGCGCTCGGGAGGGGCGATCATCGCCGTGGACACCGTCGAGGCTCGCGGCGAGAGGACGCTCCGCGAGATCACCGTCGAGTGCTCGAGCGTGGAGCACCGTGGTGAGGTAATCACCGCCGTGCAGTCCGTTCGCGCGGCGCGCGTCGTAGAGATCACTGACCGCACCTTCGAGGTACACCGCCGCGGCAAGATCCACCGGCCTCAACATGCCGGTCAGGTCGCGCGACGACCTGTCGATGGCCTATACGCCCGGCGTGGCCCGCGTTTGCAGCGCGATCGCCGAGAACCGCCAGAGGGCCTTCAAGTACACGATCAAGGCCAACACGGTGGCGGTGGTGTCCGACGGCACCGCGGTGCTGGGCTTGGGGGACATAGGACCCGAAGCGGCCATGCCGGTCATGGAGGGCAAGGCGATGCTCTTCAAGGAGTTCGCCGACGTCGACGCCTTCCCCATCTGCCTCGACACCAAGGACACCGACGCAATCGTCGAGACGGTCATCAGGATGTCTCCCACGTTCGGCGGCATCAACCTCGAGGACATCTCCTCGCCGCGCTGCTTCGAGATCGAGCAGCGCCTGCAGGAGGCGCTCGACATACCGGTCTTCCACGACGACCAGCACGGCACCGCGATCGTCACGCTGGCCGCGCTGATCAACGCCTGCCGGCTCACGGGGCGGCGCATGGAGCAGCTGCAGGTGCTGATGGTCGGCGCCGGAGCGGCGGGGGTTGCCGTGGCCAAGATCCTCAAGGACGCCGGCGTGAGCTCGATCGTGGCCTGCGATCGCTTCGGGGCGATTCACACCGGTCGCGACGACTACGCGGCGGGCTCGATGAACGCGCCCAAGCGCTGGCTGGCCGAACACACGAACCCCGAGCGCCGCGACGGCACGCCGCGCGAGACGATCGAGGGCATGGACCTGTTCATCGGCCTCTCGGGGCCCGGCATCATCGACGCCGCAGACCTTCAGCGCATGAACGCCGACCCGTTCGTGTTCGCGATGGCCAACCCCAACCCGGAGGTGCGTCCGGAGGAAGCCGCTCCACATGTCCGGGTGATGGCCACCGGGCGCTCCGACTACCCCAACCAGATCAACAACGTGCTGGCGTTCCCGGGCATCTTCCGCGGCGCTTTGGACGTGCGCGCTGCGGCGATCACCGAGGAGATGAAGGTGGCCGCGGCGCACGGGATCGCGTCGGTCGTGTCGGACGACGAGCTCGCC
>NZ_DATMIO010000132.1:0-16890 GCF_035554235.1 Microbacterium sp.
GGCGCGCGATTACGAGCACTCGCGTGCGCGGGGGCGGGAACTCCGCGTGCGCGGCGGCTCGCCGGCGTCCGATCGCCGGGGTCGGTGCGCCCCCGCCGTGGGGTTTGGGGCGCAAAAGCTCCCTCGGGGCGCACGAAATGCGCCCCGAGGGAGGAGATGCGCCCCAACCCCGAAGAGAGAGGCCCGCGCCGCACTGCGATTCAGACCAGCGCGGGCTCGACCTCATCGAGAAGGTACTCCGACATGCCGTGCTCGGTCTTCTGCCAGTAGTGCGGCTTCGTGATCAGCTGCCACAGCGCCTTGTACGACGCGAGCGAGTGCAGGAGCCAGTATGCGGGGTTCAGCACGGCCCAGCCGACGAGCCAGAACGTCCCGCGTTTGTACGGCCCCATCATGTTCAGATACACCATGAGACCGTTGCCGACCACGAAGTTCAGCAGGCAGAGCCACAGCACCATCGGCGGAAACGCGACCGAGACGTCGGCCCACGGCACCAGGAACGACACGATCGTCAGCAGGGTGAACGGGATGACGCCGAGAAAGGTGAGGGGGGTGCCGCCGATCAGCAGCGCGAATGAGAGGAAGCGCGTCAGTCCGATCCGGCCGATGAGCCGGAACGGCTGGCGTGCGTGCACGAGGGCCGTCTGCATGTAGCCCTTGATCCACCGGCTGCGCTGGCCGATGAAGATCCCCATGCGGGATGTCGCCTCCTCCATCGTCGTGGAGTTGACGACGCCGACTCGGTAGCCGAGCGCGCTCGCACGGATGCCGAGATCGGCGTCCTCGGTGACGTTGTAGGGATCCCAGCCGCCGAGCTCGCGCAGGGCCGCGGTGCGGAAGTGGTTCGAGGTGCCGCCCAGCGGAATCGGGAGATCGGCGACGTCGAGCCCCGCGAGCATGTAGTCGAACCAGTAGCTGTACTCGAGCGAGAACATCCGAGTGAGAACGTTCTCGCGCGCGTTGAAGTAGTTCAAGGCGGCCTGCATGACCACCGTCGACGGGTCGGCACGCGCGAAGGCGACGAGTGTCTTCTTGAGCTGATCGGGCTCGGGCGCATCCTCGGCGTCGTAGATCACGAGGAACTCACCGCGGGCGACCTGCAACCCGACGTTGCAGGCCCGGGGCTTGGTCTGCGGGGCGCCCTTCGGCACGGTCGCCACGATGAAGTTCTCGGGGGGATCAGAGAGCGCGATCGCATCGCGGGTCTCGTCATCCTCTTCCTCGACGAGGATGACGATCTCGAGCTTGTCCATCGGGTAGTCCAGCCGGCCGAGGTTTTCGACGAGCCGGCCCACCACCCGGGCCTCCCTGAAGACGGGGACGAGCACCGTGTAGATGGGCAGATCCTCGTCGCGGAGCGCGGCGACCTCGTCCGGCCGCACATGGTCGACCAGGTCATAGCGCGACCCGCGAATGGCGACGGCGAATTTGAACAGCGTGCTCGCCAGGAACACGACGCTCGCAAGCGCGACGAGGGTGATCAGGGTCGGCAACGGCCAGAGCACGAGCGCCGCGATCACGACGAGAAGGGCGACCGACCCCCCGATCTTCTGGGGGGTGGAGAGCACAGCCCGCGCCGACAGCACCGGGTCGGCCCGGTAGAGGCCGTCGGCGGCCGCATCGGCGAACTCGGCCGGGAAGGCGGCGAGGACGGCATCCACGATCGCGGCTTGGGTGGCGGGCACAGTGCGCACCCGAGCACCGAGCTCCGCCTCGATCCGTGCCGTGCGCCGGCGCGTCGCCTCCGCCGAGACCGCGACCACGATGCGGTCGTCCTCTGCGGCGAGGGGCAGCCAGCCCTCCTGCGCGTATCGCGTGCGCAGGCCGGCATCGAGCAGCCCCCGGTCGACCGTCAATGCGCCGGACGCGTTCACAGCGGCCCTCCTCCGGTCACGGTGGCGATCCAGGCGGCGATGACGTCTCGCTGGAACGACGACACCCATCCGATGCCCCACAACACGATCGATGTCGTGCAGGTGAGGAGAGCATGCCGAAGCGTGGTCGCGGTGGGCACGATCGCGACCACCAGCAGGAGCAGGAGGATGTAGCTGTTCCCAGCCATTCCTGGCGGCGTGAGCCCGACGATGAATGCGATCACCGTCATCGCGGTCAGGAGCACACCGACGAGGGCGACTCCGGGAAAGCGCATCACGATCGCCGTGATGACCACGACGATGGTCGGTGCGAGAAAGACGAGTCCCTGAGGGGTTCCGAGGTACGCCAGAAAGTCCGATGCCAGGTTGGCATTCCACTGCAGGTTTCCCCGGATCATGGCGAGCGGCCCGACGCCGAACACGACGCCCAGGAGCGCGAGCGCGCCCATCAGGGCGATGGTCGGGAACACGACCACGATCGCGTTCGCGAAGCGGGCACCGGGGCGGGACTGGATGATGAAGGTCCCCGCGGATGCGGCCACGAGCGCCGCGAGCAGCCCCGTCGAGTCGGTGAACGCAGAGCAGGCGAACAGGAGGCCGGCACGGAAGCCGGCTTGCGTGTTGGCGTACGTGATGAAGCGGACGAGGTCGAGCATGCCGATCCCGAAGAACGTCAGCCCGACGATGCTCTCGAAGTTCGTCGTGGCGATGTACGCGAAGATCGGCGTGATCGCGAGAGTGAGGATGAAGATCACCCGCACACCGCGCGGGAAATGCTTGCGCTGCATGGACTGGATGACCAGCTGGATCAGTAGTCCCGCGACGAGCGACCCGGCGATGCCCAAGCCGAACGCGCCCCCCGGGATGATAACGGCGAGCAGGTTGGAGATCGGCGGATACAGCTCACCCATCGCCGCCACATCGGGAGTGCCCCAGGGCAGATGGCTCACCCGCTCGGCGAGCGCGCCGTTCGCGGTGGCCGACCAATCCCCCGCGGATGCGGTCTCGTAGGCGATCGCGAGGGCGATGAAAGGCATTGCCGCGAGGAGCCTGAGGCCCCAGCGCAGCCAGGCGTTGCTCGGGTACTTCGCGATGTGCCCCGTCGCGCTCTCGGTGTAGGCGGGCGCATCCCGTTCGAAAACCCTAGTCGTCGACACCCATCGTCGTCCGTTTCTCCCCGTGAGGCGCTCCAAGAGCGCGAGTGCGTGTGATCAGCCCCACGTTAGCGTCAAAATCGCCCACGGGACGGCGACGCGTCAGCCCTTGCCGAACAGCTTCTGGATTTCCGCGAGATCGGCGTCGCTGGGGCCTCCGGCGGGGCCGGCCGCGGGTCCGAGTCCGAAGCCCGAGCCCGTCGGTGCCGCCGGGGCCGCGGCAAGTCCCGCGTTCTCGGCCGCACGCTTGGCGGGGTTGCCAGACCTCGAGATGGCCTTCTTCGGCGCCTGCTTGCCGCGCTTGCCCGCTCCGTGGGCACCGGGCACCGGGCCCATCCCGGGAATCTGCGGCACGCCGCCCTTTGCGACCGTCTTCATCATCTTGGCGGCCTGGTCGAAGCGCGAGACAAGAGCGTTGACCTCGGTCACCGTCATTCCCGAACCGCGGGCGATGCGCAGGCGCCGCGAGCCGTTGAGCACCTTCGGGTTGCGCCGTTCTCCCGGCGTCATCGACCGGATGATCGCCTCAGTGCGGTCGATCTCCTTCTCGTCGAAGTCCTCGAGCTGCTGCTTCATCTGGCCCATGCCCGGCAGCATGCCGAGCATCTTCTTCATCGAGCCCATCTTCTTGAGCTGCTGCATCTGGTCGAGGAAGTCCTCGAGAGTGAAGCTGTCGGTCGCGAACTTCTCGGCGACCTTGCGGGCCTGCTCCTCGTCGAACGCCGACTGCGCCTGCTCGATCAGCGTCAGGATGTCGCCGAGATCGAGGATGCGGGAGGCCATGCGGTCGGGGTGGAACGCCTCGATGTCATCGAGGCCCTCGCCGGTCGACGCGAAGATGATCGGACGGCCCGTCACGGAGGCGACGGAGAGGGCGGCTCCACCGCGGGCGTCGCCGTCGAGCTTGGACAGCACGACGCCGGTGAAATCGACGCCCTCCTGGAAGGCTTTGGCGGTGTTGACCGCGTCTTGGCCGATCATCGCGTCGATGACGAACAGCACCTCATCGGGGTTCGTGACGCGACGGATGTCGGCGGCCTGCTTCATGAGCTCGGCGTCGACGCCCAGGCGGCCGGCGGTGTCGATGATGACGACGTCGTGCTGCTGGCGTGTCGCGTAGGCGACGCCGTCGCGCGCGACGAGCACCGGGTCACCGACGCCGTTGCCGGGTTCTGGGGCGTAGATCGCGGCGCCGGCCTGGCCCGCGACGACCTGCAGCTGGTTCACGGCGTTCGGGCGCTGGAGGTCGGCCGCTATCAGGAGCGGGGTGTGACCGTCCTTCTCGAGCATCTTCGCGAGCTTGCCCGCGAACGTCGTCTTGCCGGAGCCCTGGAGGCCGGCGAGCATGATGACGGTCGGCGGGTTCTTCGCGAACTGCAGGCGTCGCTGCTGGCCTCCGAGGATCGCGATGAGCTCCTCGTTCACGATCTGCACGACCTGCTGGGCGGGGTTCAGCGCACGGTTGACCTCGTCTCCCAGCGCGCGCTCTCGCACCTTGCCGGTGAACTCCTTCACGACGGGCAGCGCGACGTCGGCGTCGAGCAGGGCGCGTCGGATCTCGCGCACCGTGCCGTCGACGTCTGCGGGAGTGAGCTGCCCCTTCTTGCGAAGGTTGCGGAACGTCTCGGTGAGCCGGTCGGAGAGAGTGCCGAAGGTAGCCATGATGACGCAAGTTTACGCGCCCTTCGACGCGGCCCAGGATCCCTGGACGCGCCCCGGGCGTCCTGCAGGCAAGGCGGGTCAGGCGGGCCCGAGCTCCTGGAACAGGGTCAGCTGCAGGTCGGCGGGCCCGCGCAGCCGCGCGTTGAGCGAGCGCCAGGGCGTCTCGCGGGGGGTCGCCTCGAGCCGCGCTCCCCCGGCGGCGAGGCGTTCCGCCACTCCGGAGGTGTCGCCGACCTCGAGCGCGATTCGGATCCGGTCGCTCGCGATCCCGTCCGTCTCCACCCGATCGATGAACGCCACTTGGGCCGAGTTCGCGAGTTCGAGCGTCGCGCGGCCGGCATCGAGGATCGCGACCCGCGCGCCGCCCTCGGCCTCGTAGGCCTCCGCCTGCGGCATCCCGAGCACGTCGCGGTAGAACGTGAGCGTGTCCTCGAAATCCGGCGCCTGCACGACCACGCGCAGCTGGCGAACGGTCGGCGGCTCCCCGACCGGAGCCGCGTCCAGCGCCTCGGCGACGACGGGCCCGAGGTCGGCCTGTCCCGCCCCGGCGTGCGCCCACTGCCACACCGCGGCGAGCACCGCGCCGGCGCCCGCGGCACCCTGCACCTCGGCCCGCAGACGCGGAAGCCCGTCGCGGTGCGCGCGATCGGCGATCGCCCGGGCGAGCCGCGCCTGGCGGAGCGCACGCTCGCCCTCGAGCTCGTCGTCCAGCCCCATCACCGTGGCATTCGCCACGGCCAGTGCGAGGCTGTCGGGGGCGAAGTCGTCCGCGATCGCCATGAGGATGTCACGGGCCGGGGTCGCGTCGTCGGCTGCCAGCGCGGCGATCGCGACATCCACTCGCTCGTCGAATGCCGCCCAGAGAATGTCGCCCTTCGATGAGAAGTAGTTGAAGAAGCTCGACCGGCTCACGCCGGCGCGTGTGGCGATGTCGGCGATGGATGTCGCCTCATAGCCCTGTTCGAGGAACAGTTCGCACGCGGCCTCGGCCAGGGTCTCGCGAGAAGAGGCACGCGGGCGACCCGCGCGGGGGTCGACGGTCATGACCCCACCCTAGGCGCACCGCATGCACAGGTGCACGAGGGCGGGTCGCCGACCAGGCCCCTGCCCCCGGAATCGGCGCGAGGCGTATTGTTGAACTCGATCCAAGAACACCTACGAGGAGACGAGGACCATCCGCCATGCTCGACATCCTGAACGCGGGGCTCGCCCCGGCCTGCGTGCCGTATCTCGACGGGTGGGACCTGCAGCGCCGCATCCACGCCGGCGTTGTCGCCGGCGATCGACCCGACACGCTGATCGTGCTCGAGCACGAGGCCGTGTACACGGCGGGAAAGCGCACGGAACCTCAGGAGCGGCCGACCGACGGCACGCCGGTCATCGACGTCGATCGCGGCGGCAAGATCACGTGGCACGGTCCCGGCCAGCTCGTCGGTTACCCGATCGTGCGCCTCATCGAGCCGATCGACGTCGTCGCGCACGTGCGCCGCCTCGAGCGCCTGCTGATCGGGGCGCTCGCCCAGCACGGTGTCGACGGCTACCAGGTCGAGGGGCGCAGCGGCGTGTGGGTGCGCCGCCCGCTCTCGGAGGACAAGGTCGCCGCGATCGGCGTGCGCGTGCAGAACGGCGTGACGATGCACGGCTTCGCGGTCAACTGCAACAACACGCTCGCGGGCTTCCGGGGGATCATCCCGTGCGGCATCACCGACGCGGGCGTGACAACGGTCAGCGAAGTGGCAGGGGCGGATGTCTCCCCCGCCGACATCGTCGACACGGTCGTCTCCGCCTTCGAAAACGAGTACGCGACGGTGACCGCGTGAGCGGCTGCGGGCCGGCCTGCGGGTCAGGGCAGGATCATGCATCCGGGCACCACCACGCGCCCGGGGCGACCGCACCGGGGGGCCGCAAGCTCCTGCGTCTCGAGATCCGCAACGCCGAGACGCCCATCGAACGCAAGCCGGAATGGATCCGCACGAAGGCGAAGATGGGCCCGGAGTACACCCAGCTGCAGCACCTTGTGAAGGACGAGGGCCTGCACACCGTGTGTCAGGAAGCGGGGTGCCCGAACATCTTCGAGTGCTGGGAGGACCGCGAGGCGACGTTCCTCATCGGCGGCTCGCAGTGCACGCGCCGCTGCGACTTCTGCCAGATCGACACGGGCAAGCCCGCCGACTACGACCTGGACGAGCCTCGCCGCGTGGCCGAGAGCGTGCAGCGCATGAACCTGCGCTATGCCACGGTCACGGGCGTCGCCCGCGACGACCTGCCCGACGAGGGCGCGTGGCTGCACGCCGAGACCGTGCGCCGCATCCACCAGGACAACCCCGGCACGGGCGTCGAGATCCTCGCGACGGACTTTTCGGGCAACCCGACCCTGCTGCGCGAAGTGTTCGAGTCGCGTCCCGAGGTCTTCGCGCACAACGTCGAGACGGTGCCACGCATCTTCAAGCGCATCCGGCCCGCGTTCCGGTACGAGCGGTCGCTCGATGTCCTCACCCAGGCGCGCGAGTTCGGGCTCATCACGAAATCGAACTTGATCCTGGGCATGGGCGAGGAGCCGGAAGAGGTCGTGCAGGCCCTGCAGGATCTGCACGATGCGGGTACCGACATCATCACGATCACGCAGTATCTGCGCCCGACCCCCCGGCACCTGCCCGTTGCGCGCTGGGTCAAGCCCGACGAGTTCGTGGGGTTCAAGAAGGAGGCGGAGCGGATCGGCTTCCTCGGCGTGCTCGCCGGACCGCTCGTGCGCTCGTCATACCGCGCAGGACGCCTCTGGGCGCAGTCCATGCGGTCGAAGGGCCGCGAGATCCCCGCCCACCTGGCGCACATCGCCGAGGGTGCCGACCTGGGCTTCGCGCAGGCCGTGTAGTTCCCCAGGGGCGGCCCTCAGGGCCGCGGCCAGACATACGGCAGATCGTCCGGGATGTCGCCGAAGAGGGGTCGATAGAACTCCGGGTCCTTGCGGAGCAGGTTCGACCGGTGCGCAAGGTGGAACGCCGGATCACCGAGCCACCGCGGCATCTCCACGTCATCCTGCGGCACCCCGTCGACTTCGGGGGCGAACTCCAGCAGTTGACGGCGAACGGTATCGGCGCGCCCGGTCGCGGTCCAGGCATCCGTCATCGCCAGTCCGTAAGCGACGAGCGCCGGAAGGTACCCGCCCCACATCTTCGCCGCGGGGTGGTGACGCCAGCCGTAGGTGGGGATGGTGTTCGCCCGCAGCAACTGCAGCGTTTCCACCCGCTGCTTCCCGAGGCGCAGCGGGTCCAGCGATTGCGCCGATCGCGCGAACGACGGGTATGGGAGGAACGTCTGCACGGCGATCCGACCTGTCGAGCGTCAGTCGGCGCTGGTCACCGACTGCACCGACCCGTCCGAGGCCAGATTCACGAGCAGCACGTCGTCGGTCGCGTCTGGATCGAGCGCGTACTCGAGCACCGCGAACGGATCGCTGCCGCCGTGCTCGTCGGCGAGGATCGTCATGCTCATGAGCTGAAGCGAGCGGATGATGTCGACGCTCACGTCGCCGCTGATATCGACCAGCAGCTCGTCGAGCTCGTCGCCGAGCGTCGCCTGCTGCTGCAGGATGTACTCGGTCACCTCGCTCGTGCGGTCATCGACCTCGGCGAGCATCGCATTCCGGGCGCTGTCATCGATGGCCTCGAGCGATGAGACCATCGCCGCGGCGATGTCGAGGGCGTCCGCCGAGACGTCGTCCTGATCGGGCGCGGTCAGATCGACGGTGACCGACTGGTCGCCGAGCTCGACGTTCTCCGACCAGAAGATCGACCCGTCTGGTCCGGACTCCAAAAGCCCGAAGAAATCGTGCTCGATCGCCATACCGCTATGAAACCAGTGTGAGGGCGTGGGCGGTAGCCCGAACGGGGTTCGACACGCAGATCGACGCGATCATTCGACGAGGGATGCCGCGAAGACGTGCGGCGTGAAGCCGGTGAGGTCGCCGATTCCCTCGCCCTGGCCGAGCAGCTTGACGGGGATGCCGGTGCGCTCCTGCACGGCCAGCACGAAGCCGCCCTTGGCGGAGCCGTCGAGCTTGGTGATGACGAGCCCGGTCACTCCGGCGTGCTCGAGGAACGCCTGCGCCTGCACCACGCCGTTCTGCCCCGTCGTCGCATCCAGCACGAGCAGCACTTCGCTGATCGGCGCCTGCTTCTCGATCACGCGGCGGATCTTCGTGAGCTCGTCCATCAGCCCGCCCTTGGTGTGCAGACGGCCGGCCGTGTCGACGAGCACGATCTCGGTGCCGGTCTGCTTGGCGTAGTCGATGGTCTGGAAGGCGACGGATGCCGGGTCCTGGCCCTCCTGCTGAGGTCGGACGATCGTCGCTCCCCCGCGTTCGGCCCACGTCGCGAGCTGGTCCACGGCCGCTGCGCGAAAGGTGTCGGCTGCCCCCACCACGACGGTGCGCCCGTACCGCTGCAGGAACTTGGCGAACTTGCCGATCGTCGTGGTCTTGCCGACGCCGTTGACGCCGACCACGAGCACCACCGCGGGGCGCTCGGTCAGCCGCAGGGTCGTGTCGAACTTGGCGAAGTGCTCCTCGAGGGTCTCCTTCAGCATGCGCTGGAGGTCCTTCGGGTCGGTCGTCCGGTAGCGCTCGACCTTCTCGCGCAGCTCCTCGACGATGCGCTCGGTGATGTCGGGACCGAAATCGGCGGTGATGAGCGCGGTCTCGAGGTCTTCCCATGTCGTCTCGTCGATGGTCGGCTTGACGAACATGCCGCGCAGTGCGCGGCCGAGCGACCAGGAGTTCTCCGCCATGTCTCCAGCCTACGGGGCGCGCCGGCGCACTCCGTCCGGCCGCGTCCGCCCGGTCCCTGAGGGAGCGAGCGCTCAGCTCGCGACGCGGTCGCCGACGCGCTGGCCGACGACGGCGGAGACGCCGTCCTGGCGCATCGAGACACCGTAGAGGGCGTCGGCGATCTCCATCGTGCGTTTCTGGTGCGTGATGACGATGAGCTGGCTGCTCTCCCTGAGCTGTTCGAACACCCCGAGCAAGCGGCCGAGGTTCGCGTCATCGAGCGCGGCCTCGACCTCGTCGAGGATGTAGAAGGGACTGGGGCGCGCCTTGAAGATCGCGGTCAGCAGGGCGACAGCGGCGAGCGAGCGCTCGCCTCCCGACAGCAGCGACAGCCGCTCGATCTTCTTGCCGACCGGGCGCACCGAGACCTCGATGCCCGTGGTCAGGAGATTTTCGGGATCCGTGAGCGAGATGCTTCCGGTGCCGCCGGGGAACAGGATCGGAAACACCTCGGCGAACGCCGCCTTCGTGTCTTCGAACGCCGCCCCGAAGATCACCTGCATGCGCTCGTCGAGCTCTCCGATGATCGTCATGAGGTCTTTGCGGGTCTGCGTGAGGTCGGCGAGCTGCTCGGTCAGGAAGGCGTGCCGCTGCTCGAGCGCGGCGAACTCCTCGAGCGCCAGCGGGTTGACCCGCCCGAGCTGGGTGAGCTTGCGCTCGGCCTCCTGCAGGCGGCGCTGCTGGACGCGTCGATCGAAGGGCACGGTCGCCTCGTGCTCATCGGCCTCGGACGAATGATCGCGCGGTACCGGCTGATCGGGGCCGTATTCCGAAACCAGAATGTCTTCGTCGAGTCCGAGCTCGGACTGAGCACGCTCGAGAAGCCCCCCGACGTGCAGGCGCTTCTCGTGGATCTGCAGCTCGAGCCCGTGCACGCTCTCGGTGAGTCCCGCGAGGCGGTCGCGGATGACGGATTCCTGCGCACGCAGCTCGGTGAGCTCCACCGTCACCGCAGAGCGCTCGGACTCGGCCGTCGCGAGCGCGACGCGTGCCTCGGCGACCGAACGGTCGACGGAGTCGAGCAGGTGCGGCAGTTCCGCCACCACGCCCGCCGCCGCATCCCGCTGCGCGCGCCGGATGACGGCACGTCGTGCGGCCTCGGCGGCGGCTTCGCGCTCCCGCTCACGCTGGCGCTCGAGCCCCGTCGCCCGGGCCTCGCCCGCTCGTACGCGCTCGCGAAGGGTCTCCACGTCGAGCCGGGCGCGCATCTCCCCCTCGCGCGCGGCATCCAGAGCCGCGAGCATGCCGTCACGGGCCGACGCGTCGAGCATCGGGCGCGGGGCCTCGAGAGCGGCGTCGAGTTCGGCGGCGGCGGCGCGTGCGGCTCCTTCGGCGTCGGCGACCGCCCCCTGGGCCTGCGCCAGCCCCGTCGCGAGGCGCTCGCACTCCGCGATCGCCGACTCGTGCCGCACCGTGACGCGGTTGACCTGCTCCGCGTGTGCGGCCAGGGCCGCGTCGTGCTCGCGCAGGGTGCTGAGCGCCGCCTTCGCGCGCTGGCGCGCTGCTTCGAGCTCGCGCACCTGGTCACCACGCGCCTCCCGCAGGGAGTCCACGATGACCCTGACTTCCGCGAGCCGCGCGGAGGCGGCATCCCGTTCCGCTGCGAGTTCGAGGCGTGACCGCTCCCCGCCCGATCCGGCCCGCAGCGTGTGCTCCGTGTGGACCTCGCCGGCCCGCGTCACGAGTGTGATCGGGCCGCCGAGGTCGGCGTTCGCGAGGGTCGGGCCGGCGGCCGCCGCCGCCTCGAGGTCGTCTGCGATTGCGACGAAGGACAGCACACCGAGCACCCCGTCGGGACCGGTGACGACATCCCGCGCCGGCACGATGCCGGGGAGCGAGGGGAACTCCGGCCGCGGCATACCCGCATCGCCGATCACGATGTCGACGACCCCGATGTCGCCCCGAGCGGCTTCGCGCGCAATCCGGAGGGCGCTCTCGCGTGAGTCCACGAGCACGCCCTCGGTGAGCGGGCCGAGCACCGCGGCGATGGCCGCTTCGCAGCCGGGCGTGACCTGCACGGCGTCGCCGACGATTCCGCGAATGCCCGCGCCGCCGCGGGCGACGAGATCGGCGGCGCCGTTGGTGATGGCGAGGGCGCTGCCGAGCGCCGCGGCCTTGGCCGTGAGAGCGTCGGCCTCGCGTTCGGCCGCGTGCAGCCGCTCGCGTATCGACTCGACGTCGAGCTCGGTGGCGCCGACCTCGCGCTGCGCGGCGTCGTAGGCCGCGGCATGTTCGGCCGCGGACCCCTCCGGCGCGAGCGAGGGGTCGAGGCCGTCGAGGGCGGCCTCCGCCTCCGCGCGGCGGGCGTTGGCGGCGTCAAGGGCGTTCTGCTGCCGCAGCACTCCCCCGCGGACGGCGGCGAGGGCGGATGCCGCGGCCTCCGCACGACCGCGCAACGCGGTCAGCCGCATGTCGTGCTCGGACACGAGGGCGCTCTGCGCGGCGATCTCGCTGTCGAGGGCGTCGAGCTCGGCGCGGGCATGCACCACGTCTCGCGCGGCCGCCATCGCGGCGTCGTGAGCGTCGCCGAGCCCATCGGCGATCAGCCGGATCTCGGCGCGAGCCTCGTCGATCGTGGCCTGCGTGACGGTGACTCCCGCGGAGCCGGCATCGTCTTCGGTGCCGAGGAGGGCGAGTCGCTGGTTGGCCAGGGTATAGAGGCCTCGGAGCCTCTCCTGCACCTGTTCGAGCGAGAACGAGACGCGGCGTGCCTCGTCCACGATCGAGGAGCCTTGCTCCTGCTCGAGCGAGTCGATTCGGGCGCGCACGTTGTCGGACTGGTCCTGCAGCACGAGGCGCTCGGAGTGCCGCTCCTGCTCCGAGCGGGCGTGATCGGCCAGCGCCGCACGCAGCGCGACGACCTCGTCCGCGAGCAGACGCGCCTTCGCATCCCGCACGACGGCGGCGATCGTCGCCGCCTCGCGGGCGATCTCGGCCTGGCGTCCGAGCGGCTTCAGCTGGCGCCGGATCTCGCCGGCGAGGTCGCTCAGGCGCGTGAGGTTGGTCTCCATGGCCTCGAGCTTGCGGAGCGTCTTCTCCTTGCGCCGACGGTGTTTCAGGATGCCGGCGGCCTCCTCGATGAAACCACGACGGTCCTCGGGCGTGGCCTGCAGGACGGTGTCGAGGCGCCCCTGACCGACGATGACGTGCATCTCGCGTCCGAGGCCCGAGTCCGAGAGCAGCTCTTGCACATCGAGCAGGCGGCACACGTCGCCGTTGATCGCGTACTCGCTCGCTCCGTTGCGAAACAGCGTGCGGCTGATCGTGACCTCGGAGTACTCGATCGGCAGTGCCCCGTCGGCGTTGTCGATCGTGAGCTGCACTTCGGCGCGCCCGAGCGGACCCCGCGTCGCCGTCCCGGCGAAGATGACGTCGTCCATCTTGCCGCCGCGGAGGGTCTTCGCCCCCTGCTCGCCCATCACCCACGCGAGGGCGTCGACGACGTTCGATTTGCCCGATCCGTTGGGGCCGACGATGCAGGTGACGCCGGGTTCGAAGGCGAAGGTCGTCGACTGCGCGAACGACTTGAACCCTTTGAGCGTGACGCTCTTCAGGTGCATAGATGCGCCTCCCGGCCCTGCTCGATGACAGCCATACGCTACCGGACGACGACCGTCCCACCGGGGTCGCAACGCCCGGGCGTCGATCATTTCTGGGAATCCGCTTGACGCGGGCATCCCGAACGCGCTAGCGTCACTTTTCGCGTCTGACGTCGAAAGGAGGTCACCATGATGATGCACATCAACACGCCCGGCACTGCGCCGATCGCGCGCACGCCCTTTGGCGGAGTCGCTTGCTCCGTGGTGACCGTCTCCTTCGGCGCGTTCACGCCCACGGCCGTTTAGGCGCCGCTAGGGACGACTCTGCCCACGGGCAGGATGTCGCGCCGCCGATCCCTCGAGATCCCACCGATCTCACCGATCCGCCGCCCCTCCGAGCGCATCCCCGTCCGCGCCGCCGTTCTTCGGCGCCCCCGCGAGACATCGCTCTCTGCGAACCCACACCCAACCCTTCTTCGAAAGAGACCCCATGAACGACACTCTGTCGGCCGTCCGATCTCGAGATCAGAACCGCCTCCACCTCCACCTGCCCACTCTGCCGGCATCCGGTGCACGCCTCTCGTTCGCCGATCGCGCGTCGCTGCGCCTCGGTGTGTGGCTGCTGCTGCGGAGCACCCGCAGCGCGCAGCAGCCCGCGGCGCACGAACGGCATCACCGGCACCTCGTCAACGAGCGGGCACGCCTCGCCCGCGAGCACATCGCCGCACGGGAGCAGCTCCTGTGGACGGTGCGCGCGTGACCGCGACGTGACCCGGGGTCCCTCGACCCCGGGTCACGTCCCACCGCTCACGCGGTGACATCCTCCGCAGCACCCGACCCCGCACACCGTCGTCCCGCAGTCGTCACAGAAGGATCACCATGCACATCACGCTCGCCGGACTCGAGTTCCGGCGCCTGCACGTCCCGTCGCGCATCGACGCCGAGGACGCCGCCGACTTCCACGCCATGGTCGACGTACGCAACGCGATCTACCGGGAGATCTCGGGACACGACGATCATTCGATCGCCGCGGCCGAACTGCTCCCCCACTACGCCCCGAACGACTTCGAGCGCCGCATGCCCTGGCTCATCCTCCTCGACGGCCGCGCCGTCGGACGCGTGGGGGTCGACCTTCCCGCCGAAGAGGGCTCGCGGGTCGCCTACGTGCTCATCGAACTGCTTCGGGATGTCTGGGGCCAGGGCATCGGAACGGCCGCGCTCGAGGTGGCCGAGCATGTCGCCCGCGAGAACGGCCGTTCGGTTCTGCAGTCCTGGGCCGAGCACCCCGACGCGCCTGGACCCCGCCTGGAGCCGCCGACCGGTTTCGGCAGCATCCCGGCCGACGATCACAGCGCGCGCTGGTACGTCGCGAACGGTTTCGCGCTCGAGCAGATCGAGCGCAACAGCACCTTCGAGCTGAGCGGATCATTCGACGAGGTCGAGCGCCTGCTCGCGCTCGCGCGCGCAGCATCCGCCGACTACCGCGTCGTGCAGTGGTTCGCCCCCACACCGCCCGAATTCGTCGACGGCTACGCGTGGATGAAGTCCCGCATGGCAACCGACGCACCGGCTGCGGCGCTCGAGTTCGACGAGGAGACGTGGAATGCCGAGCGCATCGCGCTCCACGACTCGCGGTACACGACGTCGGGACGCACGATCCATGTCACCGCCGCACAGCACATCGAGACCGGCGAGCTGTGCGCGTTCAACGAGCTCGTCATCGGCGCCGACAGAACGAAGGCCTCCCACCAGGAGGACACCCTCGTGCTGAAGCACCACCGAGGCCACCGGCTCGGGATGCTCGTCAAGTGCGAGAACCTGCTCGCCTGGCGGAGCATCGCGCCGGACTCCCCGCGCGTCATGACGTACAACGCGGAGGAGAATCGGCCCATGCTCGACATCAACGAGGCCATCGGGTTCGTCCCCATCGCCTACGAGGGCGCCTGGAAGAAGGTGCTCGATCAGGCCTAGGACTCACTCCTTCGGCAGCCTCTGGCAGCGCGGGCAGTAGTGGCTCGAGCGGTTCATGAACGACACGCGCACGATCGGCCGGCCGCAGCGCGGGCACGGCTCACCGCCGCGACCGTACGCGTTGAGGCTGTGTGCGAAGTAGCCGGCCTCGCCGTTGACGTTGACGTACTGCGCGTCGAAGCTCGTGCCGCCCTCGGCGAGCGCCTTGAGCAGCACGGCGCGGATCTCTGCCAGCAGCCGGTTCACCGCGCGGGTCGAGAGAGCGCGCGCGAGCGTTTGAGGGTGGATGCGGGAGGCCCAGAGCGCCTCATCCGCGTAGATGTTGCCGACGCCGCTGATCACGGTCTGATCGAGCAGGACCCGCTTGATCGCCGAACCCTTGCGGCCCACAACGAAGCGGAATCTGGCGTCGAGGAACGCGGGATCGAGGGGATCGCGGGCGATATGGGCGACCTGACTCGGCACGAGCGCCTCGTCCGTGCCCCAGCCCCCGGCGGCGCCGTCGGGTGTCGCGATGAGCGGGTCGATCGCGAAGGAGCCGAATGTGCGCTGATCGGCGAACACCACCGCCAGTTCGCCGTGCGCGGGGTGCTCGACCGTCAGCCGCACGCGTTCATGCCGTTCCGCGGGCGCACCGGGCTCGCGTAGCAACAGCTGGCCGCTCATCCCGAGATGGGCGACGAGCGCCTGGCTGGCGTGCGCACGCGCGCTCAGCGGCATCCACAGGAACTTTCCTCGCCGCGCGACGCCGGTGATGCGCCGGTCGGTGAGCGCCGCCTCGAACTCGGCGGGCGAGCCCGTGAAACGCGTGAGAGCCCGGGCATCGAAGGCCTGCACGCTCGTGATCACGGCGCCTGTGACGGCGGGGGCGAGGCCCGCACGCACCACCTCGACCTCGGGAAGCTCAGGCACGCTCGCCGAGCTCGTGCCACGCCCGCAGGGCGGCGGCCATCTCGGCGGACTTCTTGCTCGATCCGGTGCCCTGCGTCAGCACATCGCCGACCCGGACGGTGGCGGTGAAGACGCGATCGTGGTCGGGGCCGGTCGATTCGACCGAGTATGCGGGCGGGCCGGTGCCGACACGGGCGGCGAGCTCTTGGAGGCTCGTCTTGGGATCCATCGCGGCGCCGTAGCGTTCGGGGTCGGCGAGCAGCGGCTCGGTGAGCCGCAGCACGAGGGCGGTCGCGGCATCCGGACCCACCGACAGGTAGGTGGCGCCGATGACGGCCTCCATCGTGTCGGCGAGGATCGAGTCCTTATGACGCCCCCCGGTCTGCTCCTCGCCACGGCCGAGCAGGACGTGCTCGCCCAGGCCTATCGTCCGGGCCACTTCAGCGAGGGCGACGGTGGAGACGACACTGGCGCGGCGCTTCGCGAGCGAGCCTTCATCGAGGTCCGGATGCCGCGTGAAGAGCATCACCGTGACGGCCTGGCCGAGGATCGAGTCGCCGAGGAACTCGAGGCGTTCGTTGTGCGGCAGCCCGCCGTTCTCATAGGCGTACGAGCGGTGGGTGAGCGCGAGTGAGAAAAGCTCGGGGTCGATGTCGACCCCGAGCTTCTCGGAGAGCGCTGAGCGTCCGGTGGTGCTTGTCACGTCGCCGCCACGAAGCCCTGGGTCAGACGTCAGCGACCTTACGGCCCTTGTACTCGAGGAACAGCTCGGTGCCCTGCGAGTCGGTGACGACCTTCGCCTGGTGCGGACGGCTGTAGACCGTCTTGCCGTTCTCGACGGTGGTGGTCAGCGTGATGGGCGCCGCCTTCCACTGCGCGCGACGTGAGCGCGTGTTGGAACGGGAGACCTTCCGCTTCGGGGGGTTACCTGCCATGGCTAGCTCTCTTCTGTGTTCTCGGCGCCGGCGCGCGTG
>NZ_DATMIO010000133.1:0-2932 GCF_035554235.1 Microbacterium sp.
TTGGCCACGTGTGGATCTCCATCTATCGGTGCGGCGCACGGGGCACCGGTGCCGCCGGCTGACGCCGGGCATACCTGCCTATGTTATCCGTCCGTGACCTTGGAGTGGGCTGTGACGTCGCCCGAGCGGGGCACGCATGCCCGGTATCTATATACTCGGCACGCACATACGCGGCATCCACTGTGGATGCCGGGATCGGAGGTCGCCGTGTCGGTGCGACACAGCCTGCTGGCCATCCTCGACCGGGGCCCCTGCTACGGGTACCAGCTGCGCGCCGAGTTCGACCGGCGGACCGGCTCGACCTGGCCCCTCAACGTGGGGCAGATCTACAACACCCTCGACCGCCTCGAACGCGACGGTCTCGTCGCGAAGGGCGACACCGACGAACGGGGGCACGTGTACTACGAGACCACGGATGCCGGTTCGGCCGAGGTGGCGGAGTGGCTCGGCTCCCCCGTCGTCCGGGGAGCGGGAACCCGTGACGAGCTCGCGGTGAAGCTCGCCGTAGCCGCGACCCTGCCGGGCGTCGATGCGGCGGCGATCATCCAGACCCAGCGAGAGGCCGCGTCGGTGCGGCTGTACGAGTTGAGGCGACGGGCCTACCCGGGATCCGCGCCCGACGGACCGGAGCAGCTCGCATTCTCGCTCGTTGTCGACTCGATGATCTGCCACGCGGAGGCCGAGCTGCGCTGGCTCGACCATGCCGAACAGCGCCTGGCGCAGCATCCGGAGCACGCTCTTGCACTCGAACTGGCGACAGAGCGGCCCCGTCGCGGCCGGCCCGCCGCCGCGCGATGACGACGGCCGGCTCGGCGCTCTGTCGCGTCCGCGGCGGCGCGGACTAACCTGAAGCGTGACTTCCGCTGATGCTCCCGTCGAGGCCGAGGCTCCCGCAGAGCCCCCCGCGATGACCTTCTCCGACCTCGGATTGGGCGAATCGGTGCTCAAGGCGCTCCGCGACGTCGGGTACGAGACGCCCTCCGCCATCCAGGCAGCGACCATCCCGACCCTGCTCGCGGGCCGCGATGTCGTGGGTCTCGCGCAGACGGGCACCGGCAAGACGGCCGCCTTCGCGCTGCCGATCCTCGATCGCCTCGACGTCACGCAGAAGACCCCGCAGGCGCTCGTGCTGGCACCGACCCGCGAACTCGCGCTGCAGGTCTGCGAGGCGTTCGAGAAGTACGCGTCGCACGTCAAGGGCGTTCACGTGCTGCCGGTCTACGGCGGCCAGGGCTACGGGGTTCAGCTCTCGGCGCTCCGCCGCGGTGTGCACATCATCGTCGGCACCCCGGGCCGCATCATGGACCACCTCGACAAGGGCACCCTCGATCTCTCGGAGCTCAAGTACCTCGTGCTCGACGAGGCCGACGAGATGCTCAAGATGGGCTTCGCCGAGGATGTCGAGACGATCCTCGCCGACACCCCGGCCACGAAGCAGGTAGCCCTCTTCTCGGCGACCATGCCGGCCGCGATCCGCCGGATGTCGAAGCAGTACCTGCACGATCCGGAAGAGATCACGGTCAAGACGAAGACCACCACGTCGGCGTCGACCACACAGCGCTATCTGATCGTGTCGTACCAGCAGAAGATCGATGCGCTGACCCGCATCCTCGAGGTCGAGAACTTCGAGGGCATGATCGTCTTCGCCCGCACGAAGAGCGCGACCGAGGAGGTCGCCGAGAAGCTCCGCGCCCGCGGCTACTCGGCCGCGGCGATCAACGGCGACATCGCCCAGGTGCAGCGCGAGCGCACGGTCAACCAGCTCAAGTCGGGCAAGCTCGACATCCTGGTGGCGACGGATGTCGCGGCCAGGGGCCTCGACGTGGAGCGCATCTCCCACGTCGTGAACTTCGACATCCCCACCGACACGGAGTCGTACGTGCACCGCATCGGTCGCACGGGGCGCGCCGGCCGCTCGGGCGATGCGATCAGCTTCGTCACGCCGCGCGAGCGCAACCTCGTCTCGGCGATCGAGCGGGCCACCCGCCAGCCGCTGACCCAGATGCACCTGCCGAGCGTCGACGATGTGAACGTCACCCGGCTCGCGCGGTTCGATGACCGCATCACGGCGGCCCTCGACCAGACCGACCGCATCGACGGGTTCCGCGACGTCATCGCCCACTACGTGCGCAATCACGACGTGCCCGAGGTCGATGTGGCCGCGGCGCTCGCGGTGGTGGCGCAGGGCCAGTCCCCGCTCCTGCTCGAGCCGGAGCCGGCGCGCCCGAAGCGCGAGTTCGAAGACCGCGGCGACCGGGGGGATCGCCCCGGCCGGTTCGACCGCGACGAGCGGGGGGAGCGTCCTGAGCGCCGGCAGCGGCCGAGCAGCGGTTCGATGACGACCTATCGCATCGCGGTGGGCAAGCGGCACCGCGTCGAGCCGCGCCAGATCGTCGGAGCCCTCGCGAACGAAGGCGGCCTCAGCCGCGGCGACTTCGGCGCCATCCAGATCAGGCCCGATTTCTCGCTCGTCGAGCTTCCCGCCGACCTGCCGCGCGACACCCTGGACCGGCTCTCGGGCACCCGCATCTCGGGCCGCCTGATCGAGCTGCGCCCCGACACCGGTGGTCCGGGCCGTCGCCCCTCCGGGGATGACCGGCCCGCCCGAAAGCCCCGGCACAAGTCGCCGCGCGACGGCGACTGACCCCGTCTCGCCCCGTTCCGGTACGCCCGCTCATCCGGCGCGCTTGGCCCGCACGCGTGGCCGGCGCCACCGACCCCGTCCGACCGACCCACACCGCCGGCACCGCCGGGTTTGGGGCGCAGAACTCCCATTGGGGCGCGGCGCACGCGCCCCAATGACAGCGCCGCGCCCCAAACGTCAGCGCACGCGCCCCAAACGCAGGCGCCGCGCCCCGAACGCAAGCGGCGCGCCCCAAACGTCAGCGGCCCGCCCCGAACCCACGCGTAACGCCGGCAGCGAATCCGGGCG
>NZ_DATMIO010000134.1:0-4908 GCF_035554235.1 Microbacterium sp.
GGGATGCGGTAGCTCAGGCACCAGCACACGTTGGCGTCGGGGTTCTTCGGTCCCACCATCATCCGCACGTCGTCGAACACGCTCGCGGGCCGCACGGTGATCGCCATGCGACCCAGGATGCCGCGCGCCACCGACACCGGCAACCACCCGCCTCGCCCTCCGGACACCGCTGAGCTCAGTCGCCCCGCAGCACCTCGAGCGCGTGGGCCAGGTCGGCGGGATAGCTCGACGTGAAGGTGACCCAATCCCCCGTCGACGGGTGTGCGAACGACAACTCTCGCGCGTGCAGCCACTGCCGCGTGAGCCCCAGCCGCGCCGAGAGCACGGGGTCGCCGCCGTAGAGCGGATCGCCGACGCACGGATGCCGGTGGGCGGCCATGTGCACGCGGATCTGGTGCGTGCGCCCCGTCTCGAGGTGGATCTCGAGGAGCGCGGCGCCCGGAAACGCCTCGAGCGTCTCGTAGTGCGTGACCGAGTCCTTGCCGGTGGAGGTCACGGCGAACTTCCACGAATGCGATGGATGCCGCCCGATGGGCGCGTCGATCGTTCCGGCGAGCGGATCGGGGTGCCCCTGCACGACCGCGTGGTAGACCTTCTCGACCTCCCGTTCCTTGAAGGCGCGCTTCAGGGCCGTGTACGCCCGCTCGGTCTTCGCGACGACCATGAGGCCGCTCGTGCCCACGTCGAGGCGGTGAACGACGCCCTGGCGCTCGGCAGCGCCGGTGGTGGCGACGCGGAATCCGGCGCCCGCCAGGGCTCCGAGCACGGTCGGCCCCTCCCAGCCCACCGAAGGATGCGCGGCGACCCCCGTCGGTTTGTCGACCACGACGATGTCGTCATCGTCGTAGGCGATCCCGAGGTCCGCCACGACCACGGGCACGATGGTCGGCTCCTCCCGGGCCCGCCACGATACCTCGAGCCACGAACCGCCGCGCAGGCGGTCGGACTTGCCCAGCACCGCGCCGTCGAGCACGACCCCGCCCGCCTCCGCGACCTCCGCCGCGAATGTGCGTGAGAAACCGAGCATCTTCGCCAGGCCGGCATCGACTCGCGTGCCATCGAGCCCGTCGGGGACGGGCATGCTGCGCGTCTCCATGCTCAGGCCTTCGAGGGCTCGTCGGTGCCGGCCGGGGCATCGCCCGCGGCATCCATCCCCTTGCCCGCCTTGCCCTCGCGCGTTCCGTCCAGGTGCACGCCGAAGAGCACGAGCGCCGCGACGGCGATCATGTCGAGCACGATGAAGATGTCGGCGACGTTGTAGATCGCGGGCATCATCCACGGCGTCGAGATGAAGTCCACGACGTGGCCGACCGGGAAGCCCGGTTCGCGGAAGATCCGGTCGGTCAGGTTTCCCAGGACGCCGCCGAGCAGCAGTCCCAGGATGACCGCCCACAGGCGCGAGTGCACCTTCGTGATCAGCCAGACGATGATGGCGGCGACCACGGCCAACGCGATCGTGAAGATCCACGTGACGCCCTCGCCGAGCGAGAACGCCGCCCCCGGGTTGCGCACCAGGTAGAAGACGAGGAAGTCGCCGATGATCTGCACCGGCTCTTCCGGGGGCAGATTCTGGATAGCGAGGTACTTGGTGAACTGATCGGCGGCCAGCACCGTCGCCGCGAGTATCGCGATGATGGTGCCGGCCGCCGCCGTTCGCAGGGGGGCTCGGCGCGACAAAGCCCGCCCTAGAGGCCGATGGCCGAGACCGGAGTCGAACCCGACGACGCCGCCGTGGTCTCGAGATCGCGGAGCTTGCCCTCGATGTAGCTGCGGAGCTGTGCACGGTAGTCGCGCTCGAACTGGCGAAGCTCGGTGATGCGTCCCTCGAGCACACCGCGCTCCTTCTCGAGACGCTCGAGCTCCTCGCGCTGCTTGGCCTCGGCCTCGGAGACGATGCGTGCCGCCTCGGACTGCGCTTCGGAGATCAGCTGGTCGCGCTGTGCCTTGCCCTCGGCCACGTGCTCGTCGTGCAGGCGCTGCGCGAGCTCGATGATGCCGGCACTCGCGGCGGCGGGCGGTGCGCCGTCGACCGCACGGGGGGCCTCGATGACGGGCTCGGGCTTGGCCTCTTCGACCGGTGCCGCGGCAGTCGGCTGCGGCGCTGCTTCGCCCGACTCGTACTGGGCGAGCTTCGCCTTCAGTTCGTCGTTCTCGGCGATCGTCTTGCGCCACTCGACGACGATCTCGTCGAGGAAGTCATCGACCTCGTCGGGGTCGAAGCCCTCCTTGAACCGGACGTGCTGGAACTGCTTGGTAACGACGTCATCCGGGGTCAATGCCATGGTGGCTCCTCTTTCGATGAGTTTTGGGACGCTGGCCAGAGTCGGGCTGCGGCTCGCCAGGACGGCAACGCCCTAGCAAGCATAGTCGGGGGTCGATCAGCCCGCGAGGGACCGGGTCACCGCGAGCAGGATGAAGCAGACGAGCATCGTCAGCGCGAAGGCGAAATCGATCGCGATGCCACCGATGCGCAGGGGCGGGATGAAGCGACGGAAGAACTTGATCGGCGGATCGGTGATCGTGTAGATGACCTCCGCGATGACGAGCCAGGCGCCTTTGGGTCGCCACTCCCGATTGAAGATCGGGATGTACTCGAAGATCAGTCGCCCGAAGAGCACGAAGACGTAGAGCAGCAGCAGAGCGTTGACGATCCCGAAGATCAGTTGGAGCACGCCCACGCTGACCTACGGTGCGAAGGAGACGGAGTCGGCATCCGCCTGCGCGATGCCTCCGTCGCCCGACACCGCCACGTTCTCGGGCGACAGCAGGAACACCTTGCTCGTGACACGCTCGATGCGGCCGTAGAGCCCCAGCGACAGACCGCTCGCGAAGTCGATGAGACGGCGCGCGTCGGCGTCGCTCATCTGCGAGAGGTTGATGATGACCGGGATGCCCTCGCGGAAGTTCTCGGCGATCACCTGGGCGTCGCGGTACTGCTTCGGGTGGACGGTGAGAATCTCGCTCACGGTGCCGACCATCGGCTGACGCACGACGGCTGGCTTGCGCAAGGGGGTCACGGGAGCCCTGGTCTCGACCTCGCGCGATTCACGTTCGCGGGTGGCGCGAGCGGTCGGCTGAGGGGCGTCATCGTAGGCTTCCTCCTCGTCGGCGAGGCCCAGGTACACCATGGTCTTCTTCAGCGGGTTCGACATCGCATCCTCCGTGTTGCTCGTCTTCATTGAGATTAACCCCGTGCCGGTCGCGGGCCCGTGATTGCGGACCCGATCCTTAGGTGTGTCGCACCGCAGGCGATCGCCTCGGTGAAATCGGCCGTCATTCCGGCCGAGAGCCAGGTCGCCTCGGGCACCACCGCGCGCACGCGGGCGGCGTAGCCGCGCAGGCGCTCGAACGCCGTCGCGGGTCGTTCGTCGAGGGGGGCGACAGCCATCACCCCGCGCAGGGCGAGCGTGCGGCATCCGGCGATGTGCGCGGCGAGCGCCTCGACATCCCGCGGCGCGACGCCCCCACGATCGGGATCGTCCGTGAGGTTCACCTGCAGCAGCACGTCGAGCCTCGCGTCGTCGTCCGCGGCCGCGTCGAAGGCGTCGGCGAGGCGCGCTCGGTCGAGTGAATGCACCGCGGATGCCGCCTTCCTGATCGATCGGGCCTTGTTGGTCTGCGCTTGCCCGATGAAGTGCCATCGGATGCCGGGGAGCGGTCCGACCTCGTCGACCTTCGCCGTGAACTCCTGCTGCCGGTTCTCCCCGAAATCGCGCACGCCCAGCTCGTAGAGCGCGTGCACGAGCTCGGCGGGATGGAACTTGGAGACGACGATCCGGGTCAGCTCGCCGGGGTCGCGGCCCGCCGCCCGCGCCGCCTCGGCGATGCGCGCATCGACCGCGGCGAGTCGCGCCGCGAGCCCTTCGCCCCGCCCGGCGGGCTCGCTCGGGGACCCGTTCACCCTTATTTCAGGAAGTCGGGGATGTCGAGGTCGTCATCGCCGAAGGCGGAGTCGTACCCGCCCGTCTCAGACAGCACCGGGGCGGTGGATGCGGCGCCGACCGACACCTTCTCGCGGGCCTCCGACTTGATCTCATCGTCGTCGCTGAGCGACGGGAGGGCGGGGGCGGGGCGCGTGGCCGCGAGCGGCATGTCGAGGCGTGCCGTGGGCTCACCGCTGTCGAAGCCGGCGGCGATGACCGTAACCCGCACCTCGTCGCCCAGCGTGTCGTCGATGACCGTTCCGAAGATGATGTTCGCTTCGGGGTGCGCCGCTTCCTTCACGAGCTGTGCGGCGTCGTTGATCTCGAAGATGCCGAGGTTCGATCCGCCCTGGATCGAGAGCAGCACGCCGTGCGCACCCTCGATGCTCGCCTCGAGCAGCGGGGATTCGACCGCGAGCTCGGCCGCCTTGATGGCGCGATCGGCTCCGCGCGCGGAGCCGATGCCCATCAGGGCGGATCCGGCTCCCTGCATGACCGATTTGACGTCGGCGAAGTCGAGGTTGATCAAACCCGGCGTGGTGATGAGGTCGGTGATGCCCTGCACACCGGCGAGCAGCACCTGATCGGCGGTGGCGAACGCCTCGATCATCGAGATGCCGCGGTCGCTGATCTCGAGCAGGCGGTCGTTCGGCACCACGATGAGAGTGTCGACCTCTTCCTTGAGCTTGCTGACACCCGCGTCGGCCTGGCTCTGGCGACGCCGTCCCTCGAACGAGAAGGGACGGGTCACGACGCCGATGGTCAGGGCGCCGATCGACTTCGCGATCCGCGCCACCACGGGCGCACCACCGGTTCCGGTGCCGCCGCCCTCGCCCGCCGTCACGAAGACCATGTCGGCCCCCGCGAGGGCCTCTTCGATCTCTTCGGCGTGATCTTCCGCGGCGCGCCGCCCGACCTCGGGGTCGGCGCCCGCGCCGAGGCCGCGGGTGAGCTCTCGTCCGACGTCGAGCTTGACGTCGGCGTC
>NZ_DATMIO010000135.1:0-17441 GCF_035554235.1 Microbacterium sp.
CATGTCGCCGATGACGAAGAGGATGAAGATCCACAGGCCGACGAACGACCAGTACTGGAAGAACCTGATGGGGATGAACGTTGCCACGATGACGATGACCATCATCGGCATGACGAACTCGCCCAGGTGCCACCCGGCATCCACGAAGTCACGCACGAACTTGCGCTGCGGACCCTTGTCCCGCGCGGGAAGGTAGCGCTCGTCGCCGGCGGCCATGCCGAGGCGCGCCTTGTCGCGGGCCGCGGCGAGGTCGGCGCGGGCCCGGGCCTTGGCCTCTTTGGTGTCGGCCACGAGGGGTCGCTTGCGCGCGGCCTCCTGCTCGGCGCGCGTCGGGGTCGCGCGCCCCTTGCCGGCGGCGTTCGCCTCGGCTTGCGCGTCGGCGGGGACGGGGGCAGCGGGTGTCTTGGCCACGGCGGAACCTCAAAGTCTCGAAAGGGAAGCACCTTAAGATTACCCGCATGACCTCTGCGCAGCTCCCCCTCGACCACGCTGTCCGCGCTGCGGCCGTCGCGGGCATCCCCACGGCCCTCGCCGACCTGGGCGCGCTCGTGCGCATCCCCTCGATCGCGTGGCCGGCGTTCGACCTCGATCAGGTGGCCAGGAGCGCCGAGGCCGTCGCCGGGCTGGCCGAGCGCACGGGCGTGTTCGACAGCGTCCGTGTGCTGACGGCCGCCATCCCCGGCACCGGCGAGCACGGGCGTCCCGCGGTGCTCGCGACGCGCGCGGCGCGCAACGGGCGGCCCACGGTGCTGCTCTACGCGCACCACGATGTGCAGCCCACCGGCGACGACGCGCTGTGGGAATCGCCGCCCTTCGAGCCGACCCTTCGCGGTGGTCGGCTGTACGGGCGCGGCGCGGCCGACGACAAGGCCGGCGTCATGGCGCACATCGCCGCCCTGAGGGCGCTCAAAGAGACGATCGGCGACGACCTCGACCTCGGCATCGTGCTCTTCATCGAGGGCGAGGAGGAGTTCGGCTCCCGCTCGTTCGGGCAGTTCCTCTCCGACAACAGGGAAGCGCTCCGCTCGGATGTCATCGTCGTCGCCGACTCGGGAAACTGGGACTCCGAGACCCCCGCATTGACCGTCACGCTCCGCGGCAACGCGCGCTTCACGCTGAAGGTGCGCACCCTCGAGCACGCTTCGCACTCCGGGATGTTCGGGGGAGCGGTGCCCGACGCGATGCTCGCGACGATCACGCTGCTGGCGACGCTGTGGGACGAGAACGGCTCGGTCGCCGTCGAGGGAATGACGACGAGGGATGCCGAGACGCCCGAGTACACGGAGGAGACCCTCCGCGACGAGGCCGGGCTGCTGCCGGGCGTCGCGCCGATCGGCGACGGAACGATCCTCGGGCGGATCTGGAACAAGCCCTCGATCACGGTCACCGGAATCGACGCGACGAGCGTCGAGGCGGCATCCAACACCCTCGCTCCCGAGATCTCGGTCGTCGTGAGCGCGCGCGTCGCGCCCGGGCAGAAGGCCACCGAGGCCTACGCGGCCATCGAAGCGCACCTTCGGGCGCACGCGCCGTTCGGCGCCGAGCTGACGTTCTCCGACGTCGACTGCGGCGACGGCTTCCTCGTCGACACCGACGGCTGGGCGGTGGATGCCGCGCACGACGCCATGCGCGACGGCTACGGCGTCGAGCCCGTCGACATCGGGGTCGGCGGCTCCATCCCGTTCATCGCCGACCTCGTGCGCGAGTTCCCCCGCGCGCAGATCCTCGTCACCGGGGTGGAGGACCCGCACTCGCGCGCGCACAGCCCCAACGAGTCGCTGCACCTCGACACCTTCCGGCACGCGGTGATGACCGAGGCGCTCCTGCTATCACGCCTGAACGCACGAACCGCGCCGTAGAAGGCCCTTCTCCGGGTGGGGAAGGTAGAATCGGGGCAACGGCCGGATCTGGCCCGGACCACGAGGAGAGTCATGACCGACACGACCCTTGCCGCTGACGCGGTCACCCGCGCCCACGGTGTGAGCCTCACCGACGCCGCGGCCGCCAAGGTGAGAAGCCTGCTCGAGCAGGAGGGCCGCGACGACCTGCGTCTGCGCGTCGCCGTTCAGCCGGGTGGATGCTCCGGCCTGATCTATCAGCTCTACTTCGACGAGCGCTACCTCGATGGCGACGAGACGGTCGATTTCGATGGCGTCGAGGTGATCGTCGACAACATGAGCGTCCCGTACCTCGACGGTGCGGCGATCGACTTCAAGGACACGATCTCGGAGCAGGGTTTCACGATCGACAACCCGAATGCGGCGGGCAGCTGCGCCTGCGGCGACAGCTTCCACTGACGCTTCCGCGACCCGGTCCCCGCGCGCACCCGCACGCCCTGGGACCCGTTTGACGTCGGCCACCGACACGGTCGAGCCTGGGCCCTTGGCCTGAATCGCCCGTGAGGTTGCCCTAGACTTGGGACTGTCCCATCCGCGTCCCGAAAGGTGCACCGTGCCCCTGAAACGCCGCCTCCGCTGGGCCGCCATCCCCGTCGGGATCGCGGCGGCTGCAGCCCTCGCAGGTTGCACGCCGCAGGAGCTTCACGGCTTCCTTCCCGGCTTCGTCGAGGACGGGACGCCCGCCACCAACCACACCGACATGATCGCCGGCCTGTGGGTCAACTCGTGGATCGTGCTCCTGGTCGTGGGTGTCATCACGTGGGGGCTGATGCTATGGGCGATGATCGCCTACCGCCGCCGCAAGGGGCAGGTCGGACTGCCCGTCCAACTGCGCTACAACATGCCGATCGAGATCTTCTACACGCTCGTTCCGCTCATCCTCGTGCTGGGCTTCTTCGCCTTCACGGCGCGCGATCAGACGATCCTCGAGACCCAGTACGAAGACCCCGACGTGTCGATCGTCGCGATCGGCAAGCAGTGGGCATGGGACTTCCAGTACAACGGCGAAGACGAGGACGAGGCCGACGCGGTCTGGTCGATGGGCGTCCAGGCGGTTCCCGCCGCGGACGGCGACCGCGACGAGTCGAAGCTTCCCACGCTCTACCTGCCGGTCAACAAGACGGTCCAGATCCAGCTCGAGTCGCGCGATGTCATCCACTCCTTCTGGATCATCGACTTCCTGTACAAGAAAGACATGTACATCGGCCGCGACAACCTGTGGTCGTTCACGCCCACGCGTGAGGGCACGTATGCCGGCAAGTGCGCCGAGCTCTGCGGCGAGTACCACTCGGCGATGCTCTTCAACGTCGAGGTCGTCAGTGAGGACGAGTACGAGTCCTACCTCGCCGAGCTGCGCGAAGAGGGCAACACCGGCCCGATCACCGACGCGTACGACCGACTTGGCAACCAGCCCGGTACCGGCGGGAGTTCACGGAACCTCGAGGAGGAAGACTGATCATGGCGACGACTCTTCCGCTGCAAGAGGGTGCCCCTCCGCGCCCGACGACGATGCCGCCCCGGCAGGCGGCCCTGCTCAGCGCTTCGCGCGTCGAGCACAAGGGCAACATCGTGGTCAAGTGGATCACCTCGACCGACCACAAGACGATCGGGTACATGTACCTGATCGCGTCGGTGCTGTTCTTCATGCTCGGCGGCGTGATGGCTCTCATCATCCGCGCCGAGCTCTTCGCCCCGGGCATGCAGGTGCTCCCGACGAAAGAGCAGTACAACCAGCTCTTCACGATGCACGGCACGATCATGCTGCTCATGTTCGCGACGCCGCTCTTCGCCGGGTTCGCGAACGTGATCATGCCACTGCAGATCGGCGCCCCTGATGTCGCGTTCCCGCGTCTGAACGCCTTCGCCTTCTGGCTCTTCCTCTTCGGCTCCACCATCGCCGTCGCCGGCTTCCTGACGCCCCAGGGCGCGGCATCCTTCGGCTGGTTCGCCTATCAACCGCTTGCGAGTGCGACGTTCACGCCCGGCGTCGGCGGCAATCTCTGGATGCTCGGCCTCGGCATGAGCGGCTTCGGAACGATTCTCGGCGCGGTGAACTTCATCACGACGATCATCACGATGCGCGCCCCGGGCATGACGATGTGGCGCATGCCGATCTTCTCCTGGAACACGCTCGTCACGAGCCTCCTGGTGCTGATGGCATTCCCCGTGCTCGCGGCCGCGATCCTCGCCGCCGCCGCCGACCGCGTGCTCGGGGCCCACATCTACGACCCGGCCAACGGCGGAGTGCTGCTCTGGCAGCATCTCTTCTGGTTCTTCGGCCACCCCGAGGTGTACATCATCGCGCTTCCGTTCTTCGGCATCATCTCCGAGATCCTCCCGGTGTTCTCGCGCAAGCCGATCTTCGGGTACAAGACGCTCGTCTACGCGACCATCGCGATCGCCGCGCTGTCGGTGGCCGTCTGGGCGCACCACATGTACGTCACAGGCGCGGTCCTCCTGCCGTTCTTCGCTCTCATGACGATGCTGATCGCCGTTCCCACAGGCGTGAAGATCTTCAACTGGATCGGCACGATGTGGCGCGGTTCGGTGACCTTCGAGACGCCGATGCTGTTCTCGCTGGGCTTCCTCATCTCGTTCGTCTTCGGTGGTCTGACCGGCGTCATCCTCGCGTCGCCGCCGCTGGATTTCGCGCTCTCGGACTCGTACTTCGTCGTCGCGCACTTCCACTACGTGGTGTTCGGCACCGTCGTCTTCGCGATGTTCGCCGGGTTCTACTTCTGGTGGCCGAAGTGGACCGGCCGCATGCTCAACGAGCGCCTCGGCTACCTGCACTTCTGGCTGCTGTTCATCGGCTTCCACATGACGTTCCTCATCCAGCACTGGCTGGGCGTCGACGGAATGCCCCGCCGCTACGCGGACTACGCGGCTCAGGATGGCTGGACCTGGCAGAACCAGGTGTCCACGGTGGGCGCCATGATCCTCGGCCTGTCGATGCTCCCGTTCCTGCTGAACGTATGGATCACGGCGCGCAAGGCGCCGCGTGTCACTGTCAACGACCCGTGGGGCTATGGCGCATCACTGGAGTGGGCCACGTCGTGCCCGCCGCCGCGCCACAACTTCACGTCGATCCCGCGCATCCGCAGCGAGCGCCCGGCGTTCGACCTGAACCACCCCGAGGCCGGCGTTCCGGTCGGCGTCGGGCCGGCGAAGGACGCCCCCGATGCGCCGGTTGTCGATCTCGAGACGAAAGTGGTGAAGTAGCGTGCGCTCCAACACCAACCTGTGGTGGCTGCTCGCGGCCTTCTTCGGCCTCATGGGGGTCGTCTACACGGCGTGGAACATCCTCGCCCACCCCGACCTGCCGCTCGCGAACCAGATCGAGTGGGTCGGCACGGTGGCCCTCTTCTTCACCGCCTTCATGGCGATCCTCGTGGCGTTCTACCTCGGCCGCGTCCACAAGGCGCAGGGCGGCGAGCTGCCGGAGGACATCCTCACGGCAGACATCGATGACGGCGATCCCGAGCTGGGTGAGTTCAGCCCGTGGTCGTGGTGGCCCATCGTGCTCGCGTTCTCCGCGGCGCTCGGCATGATCGGGCTCGCCGTCGGCGCCTGGATGTTCCCGATCGGCCTGGTCGTGTTCGTCGTCGCGATCGTCGGCTGGGTCTTCGAGTACTACCGCGGCTACTTCGCGCGCTGAGCGTCAGCTCAGCACGCGCACGATGCGGCCGACGCGCGCCGCGGGCCCGTGAGCGGATCGACCTCGCGGCGGTGCACGCCTGACCCGTCTTCGATCGGGTAGCCCTCCCGGGCCCAGTATTCGAACCCGCCGATCATCTCCTTGACCGAGTAGCCCAACAGGCTCAGCTCGAGGGCGGCCTTGACGCCCCCGTTGCAACCGGGGCTCCAGCAGTAGACGACGACCGGCACGCCCCCGGGGAGTTCCCGCTGCGCCCGCTCGGCGATTTCGCGGGTCGGCATGTGGATGGCCCCGGCGGCGTGCCCCTGTGCCCACGCCGCTTCGCTGCGTGAGTCGAGCAGCACGAACGCCTCGCCCGCCTGCTGTGCGGTGTAGACGTCCGAGGCGTCGGTCTCGAACCGCAGGCGGCGCCCGAAGAATTCGGCGGCCTGGATCGGGGAGGCGTCGGTCTGTGCTGTGGCGTGCGGGAGCGTCGAGGTCATGGCTTCAGCCTACGAAGCGGAGCAGCAACCCATCGCGCGCTTCAGCGGACAACCGTGGCGCGATTTCCGCCACAAGCGAGCGGGGCGCCGCCACCGCGGGAACGACGGATGCCTCGGCCGCCGATGAGGGCGGGCCGAGGCATCGGTCGTTCTTTCCGGAGTCAGGAGTCCTTGGACTTCTTCTCTTTCTTGACGGGCTTGTCGTCACCGCTCTCCGCGACGAGCACGTTCGAGGGACGGTTGCCTGTCTCGGTGACCTTCACCTCATCGGGCGCGACGGCGTCGGGAAGACCGGCGCGCTCGTGGGCGCCGTGGATCTCCTCGGCCTCTTCGTGCGCGATGTGATCGAGCGAGTGGTGCTGGTGGGCGACGGCGGCCTCGAGCTCGGTCGCGCTGAGCGGGGCGAGGCGGTCCTCGAAGAACCAGCGCGACAGCGATGCGCGGACGTTCTCGTACCAGGGGATGCGCCCCTGCGAGTTCGGACGCACGATGAGCGGCTCGTACGACTCGACATCGACCAGGCGCCAGCGCTCGTAGGCGTCGACGGGCTGATGCACCTCGATGTACTCGCCACCGGGCAGACGGACGATGCGGCCGGATTCATAGCCGTGCAGGGCGATCTCGCGGTCCTTCTTCTGGAGCGCAAGGCAGATGCGCTTCGTCACGAAGTAGGCGAGCACCGGCCCGATGAAGAGCAGCGCCTGGAGGGTGTGGATGACCCCCTCCATCGTCAGCCAGAAGTGCGTGGCGATGATGTCGGATGCGGCAGCGGCCCACAGCACGGCGTAGAAGGTGACCCCGGCAGCGCCGATCGCGGTGCGCGTCGCGGCATTGCGCGGGCGCTGGGCGATGTGGTGCTCCCGCTTGTCGCCGGTGACCCACGCCTCGATGAAGGGGTAGATCATGACGAGCACGATGAAGAGCCCGATCACCGCGAGCGGAAGGATGATGTTCCACGACCACGTGTGGCCGAAGAGCACCGTCTCGAGGTGCGGCGGAACGAGGCGCAGCCCGCCGTCGGCGAACCCGATGTACCAGTCCGGCTGAGTACCGGCCGACACGGGGGAGGGGTCGTACGGACCGTAGTTCCACACCGGGTTGATCGTGAACAGCGAAGCGATCAAGACGATCACACCGAAGACGATGAACAGGAAGCCGCCCATCTTCGACATGTAGATCGGCATCATCGGATAGCCCACCACGTTGGTGTTCGTGCGGCCGGGACCGGCGAACTGGGTGTGCTTGTTGATGACCATGAGCATCAGGTGCACACCGACGAGGGCGACGACGAGCGCGGGCAGCAGCAGGATGTGCAGCGTGTAGAGGCGCCCCACGATCTCTGTGCCGGGGAACTCCCCGCCGAAGAGCAGGAACGACGTCCACGTGCCGATGACCGGGATGCCCTTGACCATGCCGTCGATGATGCGGAGGCCGTTGCCAGAGAGCAGGTCATCGGGCAGCGAGTATCCGGTGAAGCCCTCGGCCATCGCCAGGATGAACAGCACGAAGCCGATCACCCAGTTGAGCTCGCGGGGCTTGCGGAACGCTCCCGTGAAGAAGATGCGCAGCATGTGCAGGCCGATGCCGGCGACGAAGACGAGCGCGGCCCAGTGGTGGATCTGGCGCACCAGGAGCCCGCCGCGGATGTCGAACGACAGCGTCAGCGTCGATTCGAGGGCGGCCGACATCTCGAGACCGCGCATCGGCGCGAAGTTGCCGGTGTAGTGCGTCTCGACCATCGACGCCTGGAAGAAGAACGTCAGGAATGTGCCCGAGAGCAGCACGACGACGAAGCTCCACAGCGCGATCTCCCCGAGCATGAACGACCAGTGGTCGGGGAAGATCTTGCGACCCAGCTCCTTGACGAATCCGGAGAGGCTGGTGCGCTCGTCGATGTAGTTCGACGCGGCACCGACGAACCGGCCACCGAGCGGCTTCTCACGCTCGGGGACGACGGCCTTCTCGTCACTTACCGTTGCGGTACTCAATGGCGCTCCCAGAAGCTCGGGCCGACGGGCTCGTGGAAGTCACTCTGGGCGATGAGGTATCCCTCGTCGTCCACGGTGATCGGAAGCTGCGGCAAGGGACGTGCGGCGGGGCCGAAGATGACCGCCGCGTGGTTCGTGACGTCGAACTGCGACTGGTGGCAGGGGCAGAGCAGGTTGTGCGTCTGCTGCTCGTACAGTGCGACGGGGCAGCCGACGTGCGTGCAGACCTTGGAGTAGGCGACGATGCCGTCGTACGACCATCCGGCCCGCTCGGGAGTCTCGTTGAGGTCCTCGGGCAGGAGGCGCATCAGGAGGACGATGGCCTTCGCCTTCGCCTCGAGGTAGCCGTCGCTGTGGCTGAGCTCGGCGAGCGATTCGGGGATGACGTGCACGGCCGAGCCGAGGGTGAGATCGGCAGCACGGATGGGCGTGCCCTCGGGGTCGTGCGCGAGGCGCATGCCCTTGGTCCACATCGTGTGGCTGAGCAGTTCGACGGGATTCTCGTCCATCGGGGCGAGACCGCGGAAGAGCGTGATTCCGGGGAGTACGGAAGCGGCGAGGGCGGCGATGAGCGAGTTGCGGATGACGGTGCGCCGGCCGAAGCCGGACTCGTCGTTCGCGTCGGAGAAGGCCTGGACCGCAGCGGCACGCGTCGAGTCGCGCCCCCGCGTCGGGTGCCGGTACTCGATGTGCTCCTTGTCGGACATGATGGCTTTCGACCAGTGGATCGCGCCCACGCCGATGGCGAGGAGCGCGAGGCCGATGCCGAGCCCGATGAAGAGGTTGTTGTCGCGGACCGCGAGGATCTGGCCGCTCTCGATCGGGAAGATCATGTAGGCCGCGATGGCCCAGATGCTGGCCGCGACCGAGAGGTAGAAGAGCGTGTACACCGTGCGCACGGCGTTCTTCATCGCCCGGGGATCCTGATCGGTTGCTCGCTCGCGGTGCGCGGGGAGTCCGGGGTTCTCCACGGGGTCGGGAGTCGCGACTACCAGGCCCGGCGAGGGCTGGTATGCCCTGTCGAGACTGTGCGCGTCGTCCTCGTGTGCCATTGCTCTCCTCGTGCGTCCTCTTCGTGAAATGAATGCGTCAGTTGGACTTCGCCGTGATCCACACGGTGAACGCGACCATCGCGCCGATGCCGAAGATCCAGATGAAGAGACCCTCCGACACGGGTCCGAGCGAGCCGAGTGAGAAGCCGCCCGGTGAGGGGTTCTCCTGCATCCAGAGCAGCGACGAGATGATGTCGCGCTTGTCTTCGGCGGTGAGGGTCAGGTCGTTGAAGACCGGCATGTTCTGCGGCCCGGTGACCATGGCGGCGTACATGTGCAGCGCGCTCGTGCCGGTCAGGGCCGGGGCGTACTTGCCCTCGGTGAGCGCGCCGCCCGCCGCGGCGACGTTGTGGCACATGGCGCAGTTGATGCGGAACAGCTCGGCACCGCGCGCGACGTCGCCCTCGCCGTCGATGATCTCGTCGTCGGGGAACTCCGGGCCCGGCGCGACCGACTGCACGTAGTCGGCCATCGCCAACGCCTGCTCCTCGGTGAACTGCGGCGGCTTCTGGGGTGCCTGCGGTCCCTGCATCTGCAGCGGCATGCGACCGGTCGACACCTGGAACTCGACGGCGAGGGCGCCGGCGCCGTACAGCGACGGGCCGTTCTGGGTGCCCTGCAGGTCGAGGCCGTGGCACGTGGCGCAGTTGGCCTGGAACAGCTTCTTGCCGTCTTCGACCGTCAGCGCGGACGCGACGCTGGGCTGCTCCGTGGAGGCGGCGACCGCCGCCGATGCACCGGCGTAGATGCCTCCGGTCAGGAGCAGGCCGATGCCGATGAGCGCGGCTGCGGCGAGGGGGCTTCGACGGCCGTTCGCCCGTCGCTTCTTCTCTCGTGCCATGTCGTGGATCCGCTCCGCTCTCTATTTCAGGAAGTAGATGACGAGGAACAGCGCGATCCAGACCACGTCGACGAAGTGCCAGTAGTACGACACGACGATCGCGGTCGTCGCTTCCTTGTGCCGGAAGTTCTTCACGGCGTAGGCCCGGCCGATGACGAGGAGGAAGGCCAGCAGGCCGCCCGTCACGTGCAGGGCGTGGAAGCCGGTCGTCAGATAGAAGGCCGACGCGTAGGAGTCGGAGTTGATGGGCATGCCCTCGGTGACCAGCTGGGCGTACTCCCAGACCTGGCCCGACACGAAGATGGCGCCCAGCGCGAAGGTGAGGAAGAACCACTCGACCATGCCCCAGCCGAGCCACCCGCGCTTGCGCACGGAGTAGGGCTGGAAGCGCTCGGCGGCGAAGACACCCATCTGGCACGTGACCGACGACAGCACCAGGATGATGGTGTTGACCGTCGCGTAAGGGATGTTCAGCAGCTCGGTGCGCTCGGCCCACAACTCCGGGGACGTGCTGCGGAGTGTGAAGTAGATCGCGAACAGCCCGGCGAAGAACATGACTTCGCTGCCGAGCCACACGATCGTGCCGACGGCGACCGGATCGGGTCGCTTGATCTGTCGTGCCACAGGGGCATAGGTCGCTGAGGTCGTCACATCCCCATTATGGCCGATGGAAAGCCGCGGGTTTTGCATCCGAGGGTCTCGTTTTGGCCCGCTCCGGGGTTAGGCAAGCCTAAGAATCGGCTGGGAGCCGGCCGCCAACCCGCTGAATACGCGGCGGCGGGGCGAAGACGGCTCACGCACGGGGCGAGCCCCGTTTCGCGGGGGCGGCGGGCACGGTCCTTCGACGTCGAACCGTCTCGCGCTTTCCACGTGGATAGGATCGCAATCATGCCCGAGCACCTCTCCTGGCCCGATCTCCTCGCGTCGCTCCTGAAGGGTGAAGACCTGAGCGTCTCGGAGTCCACTTGGGCGATGCGCCAGGTGATGGCGGGGGAGGCCACGCCGTCGCAGCTGGCCGGTTTCCTGATCGCGCTGCGCGCCAAGGGGGAGACCGTCGACGAGATCGTCGGCTTCCGCGACGCGATCCTCGAGGCGGCCCTTCCGCTGCCGGTCGACCCCAACGTGCTCGACATCGTCGGCACGGGCGGTGACCGCTTCGGAACGGTGAACGTCTCCACGATGTCGGCGATCGTCGCGGCATCCACCGGCGTGCCGGTCGTCAAACACGGCAACCGCGCGGCGAGTTCGTCGTCCGGGGCGTCCGACGTGCTGGCGGCGCTGGGTCTCGACCTGACGCTCTCCCCGGACGCCGTCGCCGAGACGCTCCACCGCACCGGCATCACGTTCGCGTTCGCATCCGCGTTCCATCCCGGGTTCCGGCACGCCGGACCGACCCGCGCAGAGCTCGGCGTGCCGACGGTCTTCAACTTCCTCGGGCCCCTCTGCAACCCCGCGCGCGCCGAGGCGAACGCCGTCGGCGTGGCCCACCTCGATCGCGTGCCGCTCATCACGGGCGTGTTCCAGACCCGCGGCGCGACCGCGCTCGTCTTCCGCGGCGACGACGGGCTCGACGAGCTCACGACGACCGGGCACAGCAGGGTGTGGGAGGTCAGCCGCGGCGACGTGCACGAGCACGATCTCGATCCGCGTGATCTCGGCATCCCGTTCGCCGACATCGACGACCTGCGCGGCGGCGACCCCGCCCACAACGCCGAGGTCGTGCGCCGCGTGCTCGAGGGTGAGCCGGGGCCGGTGCGCGACATCGTGCTGCTCAACACGGCGGCGGGCCTCGTCGCCTTCCGCCTCTCCCAGGATGCCGCGCAGGTGCACCGGCCGATCCTCGAACGACTCGCGGAGGCGCGGGATGCCGCGGCCGCGGCGATCGATGACGGATCGGCGCAGGCGAAGCTCCAGGCGTGGGTCGAGACCAGCCGGTCGTTCGCGGCCTGATCGCCGCATCCGGTCCTCCGGGAGCGGCATCCGGCGCCGCCCTGGCGTCGCATCCGAACCCGGCGATAGCGTGAGCCCATGCATCCGATCGATGCGCTGAACGAGATCGCGTACCTGCTCGAGCGCGAGCGGTCGTCGAGGTACAAGTCGAAGGCCTTCCGCACCGCCGCCGACGCGATCGCAGCGCTGCCGCCCGAGGTGCTGAACGACCCCGAACGGCTTCGCCGGACGAAGGGGATCGGCGACTCGACGTACGCGGTCATCCGCCAGGCGATCGACGGAGACGTCCCGGCCTATCTCGTCGACCTCCGGGAACGGGTGGGCGCCGCGGGACGCACGGAACTGCGCACCAAGCTGCGCGGCGATCTGCATTCGCACAGCGACTGGTCGGACGGGACGACCACGATCGAGCTCATGGTCGACAGCGCCCGCCGGCTCGGCCACGAATACCTGGCGCTGACCGACCACTCTCCCCGGCTGCGCGTCGCGAACGGGCTCTCGCCGGATCGGCTGCGCGAGCAGCTCGGGGTGGTCGCCGGTCTCTCCGGGGAGGGATTCACGCTGCTCTCCGGCATCGAGGTCGACATCCTGGAGGACGGCGAGCTGGATCAGGAGCCCGAGCTGCTCGATCGACTCGACATCGTCGTGGCCTCGGCGCACTCCAAGCTGCGGATGGACGCGGGCCCGATGACCCGGCGACTCGTGACGGCGGTGTCGGATCCGCATGTCGACGTGCTCGGGCACGTCACCGGGCGCCTCGTCGAGGGGGCGCGGGGAACCCGACCGCAGTCGACGTTCGATGCGCGGGCCGTGTTCGAGGCGTGCGCCGAGAACGGCGTCGCCGTGGAGATCAATTCGCGCCCCGAGCGACAGGACCCGCCCGACGAACTCATCGCGATCGCGCTCGAGATCGGATGCCTCTTCTCCATCGATTCGGACGCGCACGCGCCCGGCCAGCTCTCACTCATCGACTACGGCGCCGAGAGGGCCGAGCGGGCGGGCGTGCCGGCGGAGCGCATCGTCACGACATGGCCGCTCGAGCGGCTCCGCGCGTGGGCGCACGGGGGCGGCGCGGAGCGCGGGGGCGTGTGAGCCGTGTGAGCACTGTGGAGCGCGGGGGCGTGTGAGCACTGCGGAGCGCGGGTGAGTACCGCGGAGCCCGGGTTGCGTGCGGGTCAGCCGCCGAACGCGGCGATCACGCGGTCGACGGGCGATGCGAGGTTGTGCGATGCGGCGAGAGCCGTGAGCTGCGCCCGTGCCGCCTCGTCCGGCGGGGCGATGACCGAGTCGAACGTGCCCAGGTCGAGATCGCGCACCACGGCGACGACGGTGGGTGCGACCTCGAGGTACGCGGCGGAGGAGACGATCTTCGACTGGAGCCCCGCCGACATCCCCTCACCGGCGGCGGCGGCCGCGACGATGCCCTGGAGGTCGCCGTGTGCGGCGAGCAGGGTCGCGGCTGTCTTCTCGCCGATTCCGGCCACGCCCGGCAGGCCGTCGGACGCGTCGCCGCGCAGCGTCGCGAAGTCGGCGTACTGGCTGGGCAGCACGCCGTACTTGCCCACCACGACCGACTCGGTGACGAGTTCGAGGTTGCTCATGCCGCGGGCGGTATAGATCACGCGGACGGCGCGCGCGTCATCCACCAGCTGAAAGAGATCGCGGTCGCCGGTGACGATGTCGACGGGCAGCGTCGCCTGGGAGGCGAGGCTGCCGATGATGTCGTCGGCCTCGTGGTGGGGTCGGCCGACGATCGGGATGCCGAGGGCATCGAGCACCGCGCGGATCGTGGGGATCTGCACCTCGAGCGGGTCGGGGGTCTCTTCGATGTCCGGTCCGCCGACGACGACCTCCGCGACGCGATGCGTCTTGTAGGTGGGGATGAGATCGACGCGCCACTGCGGGCGCCAGTCGTCGTCCCAGCACGCGACGAGGTGGGTCGGCTCGTAGGTCGTGACGAGCCGCGTGATGATGTCGAGCAGTCCGCGCACGGCATTGACCGGAGTGCCGTCGGCCGCTCTGACGGTGTCGGGCACCCCGTAGAACGCGCGGAAATAGAGGGAGGCGGTGTCAAGCAGCATGAGGCGGTCGGTCACGCGCCCATCCTGGCACGGGCTGCCGACGCGAGTGGGGCGGATCGGCGAGCGCGGTCAGATGACGAGCGGCAGCGCCATGCCGAGCGCCGAGATCCCCATCGCGGCGTACTGCACCCTGTCGAGGCGCCTGGTGCGTGCGGTCCGGGCGGCCGCGACGACGGATGCCGCGCCGTAGGCCGCCGATGCGATCGCGGCGCCCAGGACGAACGCGCCGAGCGAGGGCCCGTGGTGCGCGATGCCGTCGGAATGCGGGCTCATCAGGGCGACGAGCACGGCCATCACGACGAGCCCGAGATTCGTGTGCAGGGTCATCCCGGTCGATGGCATGGCATCGGCATCCGCATGCGTCGCCGCACGCCGGCCGCGCACCGCTGCGACCGCCATCGCCGCGATAAGGAGTATCTCCGCCCACAGCACGGCGGGAACCGCCGGGTGGGTGCGGGACGAGTCGAGCATCGCCAGCAGCATGAGCACGGATGCGGCGAGCTCGGGCACCCGCGCCCGCCGGCGATCGGCTGCCAGACAGCAGGCGCCGAGCGCGGCGGGCGCGAGCGCCCAGGTGTGGAGCGCCTCCGTCATCGACTCAGTGGTGGTGCGCGTCCGCCGACGGCGCCGCGCAGTGGTCGGACTCGGCCGGCGCCGGCACGTTGAGGGCTGGGTTCCGCTCGAAGAAGTTGTAGGGCTTGAGCGTGAATCCGGCGTAGTCCATCGGCATGACGGGCCAGTCCTCATTGCGCGGGAAGTGCGTCAGCCCGAACGTGTGCCAGAGCACGACGTCTTCGCCGATGAGCGGCTCGTCGCCCGCGATGAAGGCAGTGATGCCGTCGCCCCCGGGATTCTGGTTGACGAAGTCGCCTGCCGCGTACCGCTCGGCGGGGTCGTACTTCGTGACGAACAGGTGCTTCGTGGCGAACTCGGCTCGCTTCGCGATCGAGGACGAGGGATCTGCGAGCAGGGTCGGCGTCTCGGTCGGAAAGAGCACGTAGGAGGTCGGCTGCGCGAGGCCGGTCGTCTTCTCGGTCGACGCGATCTGCCAGACGCGGTTCGCGGCGCCGTCGGCGACGCGCCCGCTCACGGCCTCCGAGGCGATCGGGGTGACCCTCTTCGTGAAGGCGTTGCCGGCGGGGTTGGCCTCCGAGATCGGCAGGCGCACGGCATCCACTTCGTTCACCACGTTGGCCACTCCGTCGACGGTCATGTCGAGCCGGGCCGAGAAGAGGTGCTGGTGGTATGGAGCGCCGAGCCCGGGCGCGACCTGCGATGCGAACGGGTAGGCGGTGCCGTCGGCCGCGTCGCCGGGGAACGACGACGTGAACAGGATGCCGGTGAGCTTCGCCTCGCACTCGATCGTGCCGTCGAGGTAGAGGTACCAGTAGAACCCGTAGTCGTAGTTTCCGACGGTCGTGAAGAACGAGATCACGAGGCGGCGGGAGCGCCGCACCTCGTGCGAGCCGGTGAAGAGGTCCGTGTGCTTCCAGAGCGTGCCGAAGTCCTCCTCGTGCATGCAGATGCCGTTCTCGATCACCCGCGGGAGCCCGAGCTCGTCGGGGAGAACGGCGTCGAAGTACGTGATCTCGCCGACGCAGTCGCACCCGAGCGCGAGGGAGTTCGTGTAGCGGCCGAACATGTACTCGCCGGTGTCGAAGTAGTTCTGCCAGAAGCGGTTCGGCGCGGGGTCGGCATACGGCACGAGCATCTCGCTGATCGATCCGCGGTACATCACCGGGCGGTCCACACCCTTGTCGGCGAACGACAGCTCGCGCAGGATGAGGCCCTCGCGCATGTCGAATCCGATCCGCAGCCTCCAGTTGCCCCACTCGATCTGCTCGCCGTCCACCGAGAAGCTCGGGCCTTCCGGCTGCGTGATGACGATGGGCTTGAGCCCGGCGAGCGGCTCCCCCTGCACCGCCGGGTCATCGAAGTTGCCGCTCGTGGCCGGCACCTCGAAGCCGGGAGTGTCGATGATCCTGGTGACCTTGCGGGCCGCCGTGTCGATGTAGGCGGTCAGGCCGTCGACGGGGTGCGCCCACGGGTGGTCGGCGGGGTGGTCCATCCGGAACGCGAAGGAGCGGATGATGCGGCGGCCGCGTTCCTCCTCGAAGCCGTAGTGCCCCGCCGAGAGGGGCACGGCCACGACCTCGTCGACGGTGAGGCCGCGCGCGGCGAGGGCCGCGATCCATCTCTCGTCCTCGGCGAGGATGAGACCGACATCCTCGAACTCCGCGTCGAGGATCGGCAGCTGGCCCGTGGAGCCGTCGAGCACGTTCTGGCTCACGAGCGCGCCCGTCGCGAGCGAGAGCACCGTGTCGGTCGAGCGGCCGGTCGCCATGTCGAGCAGCTGCACCCGGGCGCGCCGGTCGGGGAGCGGCCCGATGCCCGCCTCCCACGCCAGCACGTCGCTCTTCGCGGGCTCCTCCAGCCCGACGTATGCGAAGCGGACGGTGTCGGCGAAGGCTTCGAAACCGAGGGCGACGGTGCGGACGGCCTCGATCTCGGCGGTGCTGAGCGATGCCAGGGGGTGCGCAGGTGCGGGGGGCGCGGCGTAGCCGGTCGGCGCCTGGATGTCGGTGATGGTCATGGATGCTCCTTGGATGTGTGTCGCGTGTGCGGCGGGGAGGGGATCGGACGCAGCGTCACGCGGACGCTGCCGGTGGAATCCACGCCGGCTCAGCCGGCGATGCTGTCGGTGAGCTTCGCGTAGGCGGCGGGTCGACGCTTTCTGATCCAGGCGGCCTGCACGTACCCGATCGCGGGAACGATGACGATGAGCGAGAGCAGGAACCAGCTGACCCAGCCGAAGACGGGGGCGCCGGCTGCGTCGACGTCGCCGACCATGATCGGGAAGTACGCCGTGATGAGCACCGCCGAGGCCACCAGCCCGATCAGACCGAGCGCGGGGGCGATGGCGGTGTTCCAGGGGCGGGGGTCCGCCTTCGTCTTCGCGAAGTAGACGATGACCGCGACCGACGTGACCGCCATCAGGATCGCGATGGCGAGAGTGGCGACCCCGGCGAACCACGTGAAGACCTGCAGCACGGGGTCGAGATTGAACGCCGCGAAGACGCCGATCAGCACGAGAGCGGTGACGGTCTGCACGAGCGAGGACACGTGCGGGGAGAGGTGCCGCGCGTGCACACCGGCGAGCCGGTCGGGGAGCACGCCCGCGTTCGCCATCGAGTGCTGGTAGCGCGTGATGACATTGTGGAAGGAGAGCACGCACGCGAACATCGCGGTGATCAGCAGGATGTTGACCCCGACCTCGCCGACGACGCCCAGGTAGCGAGCCATCGTGGTGATGATGAACGTCGCCGGATCCTGCGCGACGACACCGACGACGTTCGACGGACCCCACGCCATGATCAGGGCCCACGACGCCAGGGTGTAGAAGACGCCGATGCCGATCACCGCCGCATAGGTCGCCAGGGGGATCGTCCTGTCGGGGTCGCGAGCCTCGTCGCGGAAGATCGCGGTGGCCT
>NZ_DATMIO010000136.1:0-19766 GCF_035554235.1 Microbacterium sp.
TCCCGTCCAGTGCCCCCTGGTCGAGAAGTGCCCCCAGCAGCAGCGCCGACCCCCCGGGCGTGCTGTGCTGTGCACCGTTCCACCTATCCGGAGCGCGGTCATGCCCGCCTGATACACGCGGACCGAAGAAATCTCAGAAACCCGCTCCGTGGGCCTGGAAGGGCGCGACGAGGCCGGTCGAGTCGGATGCCACGGCCAGCGCTTCGGAAGGAGTGAGCCCCTCGACGAGCCCCGAATGCAGCGCCCCGAGCAGCTCGCACGCGATGTCGTCGGCGACCACCACGGGGGCGGCGATCACGACCCGCGACCCGGCGTGCAGCCAGGTGCGCGTCATCCCGATGGCCTCTTCGCCCCATCGCACCGACGAGCGCCCGACCTCGCACGCGGAGAGCACGACGGTGTCGGGAACGCGGGGCATCAGGTCGATGTCGTAGCCGAAGAGCGTGCCGTCGGCGAGCTCGAGGCCCGAGAACATCGGGTTGTCGACGGCATGGCGGCCATGGGACGCGACGTGCAGCACGTCGACCGTCGAAGCCAGGTCGGTCACGGCCGAGACCGTCGCGTCATCCCCGCGCAGCGCGGTGGCCGCGGGCCACGCGGATGCCGCGGTCGACACTTCTTCGTCGGCACGCGCCACGCGCGGGCCGACGGCGAAGCCCGCCGTTCGGGCGCCGTCGGCTGCGACCGCGTCGGCGGACGGGCGGAGACTGGCCCATCGCGTCGCCGACACCGCGACGGTGAAGGCCCGGCCGCGCATGGCGGGAAGCATGGCCCACGGGATGCCGTTGAGCACGCCCGGCACGGTCAGGATGACGCGCCGCACATCACCCGCGGCTCGAAGCGGCTCGTTCAGCAGCACGAGCGAGAGGCGGGTAAGCCGCTCCCCGAGGGCCCGCTGCACGATAGTGGCCATCGGTCCGCTCCGCACCGACGCCGAGATGTCGAGGTCGGCGCGCAGCCCATCCAGGCTCTCCCGCACGGACGACCACCGGCCGACGTCCACGATCGCCGCCCGGCCCCGCGAGACGACAAGGCATGACAAGGAATCACCACTGAAAACGAAGGAAAGAAGTGCGGTGTCACCGTCCAGATGCCCGCGGAACTGCTCGAGGCTCACGCGCTGCTGCACCGCGGCTGATCCCGTCTCGGACCACTGCCGCTGACGGACGCGGTCGCGCAGCGCGGCTGCGCGAGGGTCGGACAGCCAATCGCCCGAGGGATTCTCGGCGCGCAGCATCCGAAGCTCGGCCAGGTCGTTCGCGAGGCCGGGGTCGGGCGGCGGGCGCAGCGGAATGACCTCCTGGCTGAGATGCCGCGCGCGTTCGGACCACTCGAACAGCACCTCGGGCTTGCGCGATCGCACGGCCGACGCGAGACCCTCGAGCATGAGGCCAAGGCTGTGCACGCGGGTGGAGGTCTGCAGGTCGAGGCTGCCGAACGACTCCTGGCGGCGCATCAGCTCGTCGAGACCCCGAGCGCAGTGCCGCCGCACGTCGGCCCCCGCTCCCCGCAACGCCGCCCGGCGCGCGCGGACCTCGTGTGCGAGCAGTTGGGTGGCGACCGGCGCCGAACGCGGCACACGCACGGGCGCGGCGGTGCTGTCGCGGTCAGCGAACCGCAAAGCCCCGGCGAGTCGCACGGCAGCGGCTTCGGCATCCAGCCGCTCATGTGCCAGCGCGGCGGCGACCGACTCGACGCGCTCGGGGGACGGCGGGCGCCGCGATACCACGGTCTGCTCGCCCCGCCGACCGTACGCCGACGGGACGAGTTCGGCTCGCGTCTGCACGCCGTCGGCGCGAATCGCCCACGTCTCGCTGCCGAGGGCGCGGAAGCGACGGGCGGCGCCACGAGCAACGCGCGCTGCACCGGCGGGGTCGTGGGCCAGGAGCGAGCGGGCAAGACTCAACTCTGCTTCGCCGCGCGCCTGCCGCATGCCGTGTGCGCCGAACGTCCGCGCCACGCGATCGAGAATCCGCTCGGCTTCCGTGGTCAGGCCTGCGTCGCGCAGCACATCGGCGCGGTCGACATCGCACTGCGCCGCCGCGACCGGCGACAGCTTCTCGAGCGCCGGACGCGCCGCGGCCATGTGACCCAGCGCGCGCACGAGGTCGCCCGTGAGCAGCTCGACGTACCCGAGGTTGTGCAGCGACTTTGCCTGCTCGACCGGATCGCCCAGGCGCTCGAATGTCCCGACGGCGGCCTCGAGGTCGACCCTGGCCGCCGCGAAATCCCCCAGCTGCATCGCGGCGACACTCCGGTTGATCCGCATGCGGCTCGAGCCGGCCGGATCGTCGATTCCCTCCAGCGCCCGCGTGAGCAGCTCGCGCGCCTCGAGCGCTTGCCCGCGCATGAGTGCGAGCACACCGAGCTGGCCGTACAGGATCGCACGCGTGGACTCCGCCACGCGCGGATCGGCCAGCCCCTCGCGGCACAGCTCCTCCGCCCTCTCCGGATTCCCGGTGCGGGACTCGATGTACGCGAGCGTGCCCGTGATCCTGGCACGGAGGTCGGCGTCGTCGGTGCGCTCCAGTGCAGCATGGAGGTCGCGGCGCGCCGCCGCGTTGCGCCCGGCGTTGCCGTGGTCGACGGCGCGGTCGTACAGTCGCTGCGCGCTCAGCCCCATAGTGCCGAATCTACAAGGGCTTCTCCTCGGCCAGGGCTGCCGCGATCTTCTCCGTTCGCGCGACGCGGGTCGCGGCATCCTTCGCCCAGCCCTCGTCTGCCGCCGCGCGGTCGAGCCGAGCCGCGATCGTGCCCGCCACCAGCGGCGCCGCGAACGACGTGCCGCTCCACACCGCGAAGCCGCCGGTGAAGTCGTCGGGGTCGATCGCCTGGCGGTCTTTGCCGTGCGCAGGGCGCCGGGTCACCGCCTGCGCCCCACCGTCGAAGCTCGGGAAGGTGGAGACCACCGCCGTGCCGCGGGCGTACACGTCGACCCACGGCGCGGTGTTGCTGAACAGTGCGACGGTGGTCCGGTTCGGGTTGCAGGCGCCGACCGAGACGAGCGGGGCGAGTCCGCTCTCGCCGGGGAACGCCGCCGGGAACATCGGCCGATCGGTCGCGTCGTTGCCGGCGCTGCATACCACGGCGCACCCCGGCTCGGCGATCTCCAGCAGGATGTCGCGCATGCCATTGCTGAAGACCACGTCGGCGGGCGTCTCGTGGTAGTAGCCGAGCGACAGGTTGAGCACGTCGATCCGCCTGCCGCCGTCGATGCCCTGGTCGTGACGGCGGACGAGTTCGGCGATCTGATCGAGGGCGTCGATCAAATCCGATTCGATCACGCGGCCGAGGCTGTCGGCGATGCGCGGCGTGAGGATCACCGCATCGGGGCACGCCTGCAGGACGATGCCGGTAATGAATGTGCCGTGACCGGCGACGGGATCGATCTGCCCGTCGAGCGGTCCGACGAGATCCGGATCGACCTCGGGATCGTCGTTCACGCCCGTCCGCCCGATGGGTTGACCGTCGACCTCGACGCGCCGCTCCACGACGCCGGGACCGAACCAGTCGTGTTCGCCGCAACCGGTGTCGAGCACCATGACGACCGGACGATCGTGCGTGCGCTCCTCTGAGCGCGCAGGCGGAGCCCCCACCCATGACACAGGCTGGCGCCCGCCGTAACCCGGAAGGGCGTAGCTGCCGAGCCCCGTGCTGGCCGGGTTCGTCGAGGTGAACGGGTTCGTCGAGGTGAACGGGTTCGTCGACGTGAACGGGTTCGTCGACGTGAACGGGTTGGTGGACGTGAACGGGTTCGTCGACGTGAACGGGTTCATGCCGATCGGCCCCACCGTCAGCAGATGATCGAGGCTGATCCCTTGCAGATCGACGCCGCGGCGCTCCGCGTCCTGAAGCACCGCCCATGCGTCGGGTGGAGCGGCCGTCGTTCCCTCTTCGGCGACGATGCTCAGCCGCGTGACCGCGGGACCGTCGCCCCCTCGACGCCGAGCGCGGCGTTCGAACGCGACTCCGGACCGTTCGGGGACGAGCTGCACGCCCGAGCCCCCGAACTCCTTGTTGAACGAGTCGAGCACCTCCGCGGCGTCACGCCGCCCCGAGACCAGCAGGCGGTCGGGGACGTACACGGTGGGAAAGATCGCCCGGTCGTGCGGCTCCGCAGGCGGCTGCAGCACGACGCCGAGCGGCTTGATGGTCTGCTCCCGCTGCTCCCAGGTCGCTCCGCGCCCAGGCTTTTTCCGCTCGGAAGGATCGCCGTCGCCTACCACTCGCGCCATTTGCTCTCTCCTTGATCGTCGCGGGCCGCCGGGATCCTTCGTCGTGCCGCGTCGCGTGCATCGCTCCGTCAGCGGAGCGCGCCCCTCATTACACCTCGAACTGCGGTGTCTGGAAGTCGCGCAGTTGGCCGTCGGCGGCCTTCACCACCATCCGGAGCCTACCGACACCGCGCGGCACGCTGCCGAAGGCGAAACGGCCGTGCTCTCCGGGATCGGCGGTCCACTCGCGCGCGCCCTGACTGAGCCGGATCGCGAGGGCCGCGGCATCCACCCATCCGTCGATGCGGCGCGAACCGTCTTCGGTGGCCGTCACATGGATGAGTACGCTCGTCGACCCGTCGCTGAACTGGAGCGTCGCGGTGTCGGCCTCCCCGCGGACGGCCGCAAGGCTCGGCGCTTCGACGAGGGTCAGCAGCGCATACTCGCGAGACAGGTCTTCGACGGCGACGGCCGCCACCATCCGGTCTACGAGGTCGGCGGGTACCGGGTCGACCTCCTCCCACACGTGGCGCAGGCGCGCGAAGAGGGCCGCGTCCGCGGCGTGGTCTTCGAGGTGGTTCGACATCATTTCTTCCCCTCCGATGTCTCGAATCCCGCGACCTCCAGGAGGGAGCGGAGTTTGCCCAGGCAACGCTGCCGGGTAGGTCCGATGCTCCCGATGGGCATCGACAGGTCCTGAGCGAGGCGCGCGTAGTCGGGTCGCTCTTCGAAAGCGACGACACGCAGCAGGCGCTGACAGCGTTCATTGAGCTCGCGGACGGCCCCCCAGAGCCGGCTCGACTCGTCGATCTGCTCCGCCGTCTGCTCCGCCGACTCCTGGGCCGGCAAGTGCGGCTCGAGGTACTCGGCCTCGGTCGGATCGGCCCGGCGCTGCAGCTTCCCCACGCGCCACGCCTCGCGGCGCGCACACGTCGTCAGCCACCCGGCCACGGCCCGGGGCTCGGTGATCGACTCGTGACGGCGCACCAGCGTCATCCACGTCGTCTGCACGACATCCTGAGCGAGCGCATGGTCGAGGCCGTACGCGCGGACCACGTGCCAGAGCACGGGCGTCATCAGGCGCACGAGCTCATCCATGGCGCGGGTCTCGCCGTCGCGCCAGCGCACGAAGAGGTCCGCCACCTGCTCCCAGCGGTTCGGCTCGATGTCGGGGTCGATCCCCACAGCGGCGGCATCCGGCTCGTCAGGCGGTCCGGGCGCGCTTGTGGGATTCGACCGGGGTGTCTCGGTCATAGCGCCCATTGTGTTCACACTGATGAGGAGCAGGGCAAGTGGCGCGGTGATACATCCACGCCCCACAACGATCCGCACACCGCCGACCGTGCCCATCTAGAATCACGAGATGGCCACCGACGACCCCCTCCTCTATGTCTGCGTGCGCCCCCAGGCGGGCGCCGCGGCCGCGGAGTACCGGTCGTTTCTCACGGCCACGCGCCTCGCCCCGACCCAGCTCGATCAGCACGACCTGGTGCGCAATCCCCTGCCCGACCACGTGTTCGACAGGTACTCCGGCTTTCTCATCGGCGGCAGTCCCTTCAACATCACCGATCCCGACTCGTCGAAGAACGACTCCCAGCGTCGCCTCGAGTTCGAGCTCGAACGCATCGCCCAACGCGCGGCCGCCGCCCAGACCGCGGCCCTTTTCACCTGTTACGGAATCGGCATCGTCACCCGGATGCTGGGCGGAACCGTCAGCCGCGCCTGGCCCGAAGACACCGGCCCGGTGGCCATCGAGCTCACCCGGAACGGCCAGCGCGACCCCCTGCTCGGGGGCCTCGCGAGCCGGTTCACCGCGCTCACCGCACACAAGGAGGGCGCCGCCGAGGCGCCGCCGGGCTCGATTCTTCTCGCCACCAACCCCGCGTGCCCCGTGCAGGCCTACCGCTCGGGCGACCGGCTCTACGCGACCCAGTTCCACCCGGAGCCGACGACCCGCGACTTCACCGAGCGCATGGCCGTGTACCGCAACGACGGCTACTTCGCCGCCGACGCCTATGACGCCATCGCGAGCCGGGTGCACGCGGCATCCGTCACCGAACCCGCGCGCCTGCTCCGCACGTTCGCGCGGAGCTTCGGCCCCGCGGGCCCCGCCTGAGCGCGGCGAGCCCCACCCGGCCCGCCTAGGCTCCCTGGATGGGATGCCGCAGCATCTCGATGCGTTCGTCGAGGTAGCCGCGCAGCGGCGCGCGCGTGCCCGAAGCGCTCCACCGCACCATCGGCTCGCCCGAGACGAGCGACAGCGGTCCGGACTCCTCGCCCCGGGCCACGGCATCCAGATCCAGCTCGGTCCAGCCGAAGTGCACCGTGTCGCCGGCCGCGAACCCGCCCCGGAGGGCCGCGGCGCGCAGCTCGGCGCGGTGGCGCGCCGACTCGGCCGCATACCCGCGCCGGCCGGGATCGACGGCGCGCGTGACCTCCCCGACCGACATCACCGCGGCATCCCCCACCAGAAGAACCCCGAGGTGCCATGCGCTGCCGACGGGAACGATGCGCGGAGCGCGGGCGATGCCGAGGATGCGGCGCGGCTCGACCATGCGGCCGAGGCCCTCGCGCGGCGCCCCCGCGAGCCGGGCGCGCGCGTCGTCGAAGAGCGAGCGCACATCGTCCATCGCTACGCCTCCTCCTGGGTCGGTTCCGCGGGAGGCGCATCGAGCGCGACGGACCGGCGGGTCGACGAGTGGGCGCGGAGCGCCATCCCCACCAGCGGAAAGACGAGCACCGACAGCATGCCCGCCCCGACGAGCGCGGACGCCAGCGCCGGGGAGAGAATCCCCTCGTCCACGCCGATCGCGGTCACCGCGACGATGATCGGCAGACCGGTCGCGCTGAGGAGAGCGAGGGCGGCCCGGTCGCGCCCCGATGCCCCGGGCGGCACCGCGAGCTGCGACGGACCGCCGCGGATGATGAGCAGCAGCCCGAAGAACAGGGGCAGCAGCGCGAGCGCGGTCGGCGACGCGAGCAGGGCGTCGAGATCGAAGGTGACGCCCGTGTAGACGAAGAAGATCGGCACGAGAAAGCCGAAGGCGATCGCCTCGACCTTGCTGTCGACCTGCTCCCGGTCGGCCTTCGGCGCGTTGCGCATGATGAGCTGCCACACCACGCCCGCGGCGAAGGCGCCGAGCAGCATGTCGAGATCGAGCAGGATGCTGAGCGCGACCAGCAGGGCGAGGATCAGGACGATGACGCGAACGGCGAACTGCCCGGACGTGTGCAGGGTGGCGCGCACGAAGCGGTGCAGCCGGCCGTGCGGCACCCGCATCGTGATCAGGATGGCGCCGCCCGTGAGAACGATGAAGCCGATGAGCACGACCGTGGAGAGCCCCAACTCGCGGCTCCCGAGGAAGAGCGAGATCGCGACGAGGGGCCCGAATTCGCCGACGGCGCCGATCGCGGTCGCGGCGCGGCCGAACGGAGTGTGCAGTTCGCCGGCATCCCGCAGGATCGGCAGCAGCGTGCCGAGTGCGGTGGAGCTGAGCGCGATGGCGATGATGACCGCCGGCTCGCCCGGGGCGATCAGTACGCCGACCGCGAGTCCGACGACGAGGCTCGCGAGCCAGCCGAGCGATGCCCGCACGAGGGGACGACCCCGGATCGCCGCGAAGTTGATCTCGCTGCCCGCCACGAAGAAGAGGGTCGCCAGCCCGAAGTCGGCGAGGTGCTCGACGAAGACCGACTCCTGCACCCAGCCGAGCAGATCGGGGCCGATCAGGATGCCGAGCACGAGCTCGAAGACGACGATCGGCACGCGGATCCACGGCGACAGTCCCCGCGCGAGCAGCGGAGCGAGCACCGCCACCAGCGGGATGAAGAACATGTCGGGCTCGACCACGGGTCCAGGGTATCGGCGCGGTCGCGCCGCATCCCGAGCGGACTCGACCCGGCGGAGGTCAGACGGCGGTGACGCGCGGGGCCTGCACCTCGCCGCGAACCGCATCGTCCACCTCGCCGCGCACCGCACCGTGCACCTCGCGATGCAGGCGCTCCATGCGGGTGTCGAGCTCGGCGGCCGAATCGGCCGCGTCCTTCAGCGAGCCGAGCAGGTCGCCGGGCACGTGCTTGTCGTACTTGTAGTAGATCTTGTGCTCGAGGCTCGCCCAGAAGTCCATGGCGATCGTGCGGAACTGCACCTCGACGGGCACATCCACGCGGCCCGATGACAAGAACACCGGCACCTCGAGGATCGCGTGCAGGCTCTTGTACCCGTTCGCCTTCGGATGCGCGATGTAGTCCTTCACCGAGACGACGCGCACATCGTCCTGCTGGGTGAGCAGGTCGAAGAGGCGGTAGGCGTCGGAGACGAAGCTGCACGTGATGCGCACGCCGGCGATATCGGTGATGTGCTCCCGGATGCTGGCGAAGTCGGCGTCGATGCCCTTGCGAGCGACCTTGTCGACGAGGCTGTCGGGGTTCTTCACCCGGCTCGTGACGTGCTCGATCGGGTTGTAGGCGTGCGCCTGCTCGAACTCCTCCTGGAGGATCGAGATCTTCGTCTCGATCTCGCGCATGCCGAAGCGGTACTCGAGCAGGAACCGCTGAAACTCGTCCCGCAGCGCGCGGGCCTGGGCGATGGTCTCGTCATCGGCCGGGATCATCGTCATGGGACCACGCTACGGCCGCCGGATTCGAGCATCCTGGGAACGGCGCCGGGTCGCCGCATCCCGTTCGCTCAGTGGATGATGGCCTTCATCAGCATCATGATGAGCCCGAACGCGGCGGTGGTCACCGCTCCGATCAGGCGGATCCAGATCGGTGCGCCCCGGCGCAGGAAGGCCACGTAGCCGAGCACGGCGAGCACGAGCACACCCGACCACAGGGCCGCCCAGATCGCGACATAGTCGGGCACCACCTGCGTGGCCCCGAGCAGGAGGATCAGGGACGGGATCAGGGCAGATGCCAGCAGACCCCACGACTGGGCGACGGCCTCCCGGAACGATTCCCGGATTCCCAGGATGCGGCCGTGATCCAGCCCGTGGTGCGCCACCGTGCCGGCATAGACATGCGCGAGCCAGAAGACCCCGACGGTGATGAGAACGCTCCAGAACACCTGCCATGAGGTGGATCGGTACGAGCCCGACACGACGATCATGCCCGAGACGAGGATGACGCCGTAGACGGACTGCTCGGTGGCGAAACTCGCGCGGATCATTCTGGTCCTGGACTTTTCCGCCATGTGCCAGATTCTACGGCGACCGCTCTCCGCGGACGCGCTCGCGAGGGGTCAGCTCGCAGAAGGCCGCCCGTAGGCCTCGAGCCAGCGCAGCCACACCTCGCTGACCGTCGGGTACGACGGCACGGCGTGCCACAGCCGGTCGATCGGCACCTCGCCGACGATCGCGATCGTCGCGGAATGCAGCAGCTCTGCGACATCCGGACCCACGAAGGTCGCTCCGATCAGCACGCGCCGCTTCTCGTCGACGATCGCCCGCGCGGTGCCGCGGTAGTCATCGGATGCGGTGGTCGCCCCCGCGACCCAGGAGAGGTCGTAGTCGAGAACGCGGATGTCGTAGCCGGCCTTGCGGGCGGCGGCCTCGGTCAGGCCGACCGAGGCGACCTCCGGATCGGTGAAGGTCACCTGGGGCACGTGCTCGTGGTCGGCGGTCGCGACGTGCGCCCCCCAGGGCGCGTCATCCACGGTCGCACCCTTGGCGCGCGCGGCGATGACATCGCCCGCCGCCCGCGCCTGGTACTTGCCCTGGTGGGTCAGCAGGGCCCGGTGATTGACGTCGCCGACGGCGTAGAGCCAGTCGAAGCCCTTCACGAGCAGCGTGTCGTCGGTCACGAGCCAGGTGGCCGGGGAGATGCCGATCGCCTCCATCCCGAGGTCGCCCGTGCGCGGTGTGCGACCGACGGCGACGAGCACCTGCTCGGCGACCACGCGGCGACCATCGCTCAGGTTCAGCACGGCGTTCTTCTCGGTGCGGTGGGCGTCGGCGACCTCGACTCCGGTGAGCACGGTGGCGCCCATCGCTTCGAGCGATTCCTGGACGAGTTCGCCGGCGAACGGCTCGAGGTGACCGAGCAGTGCGGACCGCGCGATGATCGTGACCTTCGTGCCGAAGCCGGCGTATGCCGTCGCCATCTCGACGGCGACGACGCCCCCGCCGAGGACGGCGAGGGATGTCGGCGCTTCGCGCGCGCTCGTGGCGTCATGACTGGTCCAGGGTTCGATCTCGCGCAGCCCGGGAATCTCGGGCAGCAGCGACGCCGACCCGGTGCATACCGCGACGGCATGCCGGGCGGTGAGCTCGGTGACCGTGCCATCCGCGGCCGTCACCCGCAGCTTTCGCACGCCGGAGAACTCGGCGTGGCCGCGCACGAGGTCGATCCCCGCACCCTCGAGCCAGGCGACCTGCGACCCGTCGTCCCAGTCGTGCGCGATCCTGTCGCGCCGCCGGAACACCCCGGCGAGGTCGAGCTCGCCGGTGACCGCCGCGCGCGCGCCGTCGACCGCGCGCGCCGCCCGGACGGCGGCCGCGCTCCGCAGGAGCGCCTTGGATGGCATGCACGCCCAGTACGAGCACTCGCCGCCGACGAGCTCGCTCTCGACGATGACTGCGGAGAGTCCGCCCTGCACGGCGCGATCGGCGACGTTCTCGCCTGCCACGCCGGCGCCGATCACGATGAGGTCGTATTCGCGTGCCGTCATGGCCTCCACGCTATCCCCGCGCACGGCGCTCGGGCTCGTCGATTCACGGGTGTGCGCAAACCGCCACCCGTTACCCTGTGCCTATGCGTGTTCACGTCGCGGACCACCCCCTCATCACCCACAAGCTCACCGTGCTCCGCGATCAGAGAACCTCGTCACCGGTGTTCCGGCAGCTGACCGAAGAGCTCGTGACGCTCCTCGCCTACGAGGCGACGCGCCATGTGCGCGTCGAGCCGGTCGAGATCACCACCCCGGTCACCACCACCACGGGCGTGAAGATCGGCGAGCCCCGCCCGCTCGTCGTGCCGATCCTGCGCGCCGGGCTCGGGATGCTCGACGGCATGGTCAAGCTGCTTCCGACGGCCGAAGTCGGATTTCTCGGCATGGCCCGCGACGAAGTGACGCTCGAGCCGACAACCTACGCCGAGCGGCTGCCCCACGATCTGAGCGACCGGCAGTGCTTCGTGCTCGACCCGATGCTCGCGACCGGCGGATCGCTCGGCGCGGCGATCGGGTTCCTGTTCGCCCGCGGCGCACAGGATGTCACGGCGATCTGCATCCTCGCGGCACCCGAGGGCGTCGCCGCCATCGAGAAGCAGGTCGAGCACCGCGACGTCACGCTCGTGCTCGGCGCCCTCGACGAGCGGCTCAACGAGAAGGGCTACATCGTGCCCGGGCTCGGCGACGCCGGAGACAGGCTGTACGGCACCGTCTGAGGGGCGATCACCGCCGCCATCGATCCCGAATCCGGCGCGGTCCCCATCACGGCCACGCGGGTGGCCGATCGGCCGTGCGACGATGCGGACGTCGCGACCGTGTACCCGCCCATCGCGGGGCTCACGACGCGGTCCCCGGGAACGAGGTCGGGCAGCAGCGCCTCCCTGGCGATGATGTCGGCCGGATCGCCCGACGGCCCCGCGAGGGTCGCCCAGCGGTGAGTTCCCGCGTACGGTTCGCGGCGCGCGAGCTCCCTCTCGGCGAAGACCAGCGGATGCACGTCATCCCTCGCCACGAGGGAGTAGGCGCCGCCGACGCCGTCGTCGAGGTAGTACCAGCGGCCGTCGGCGCGCTCGGCGACGCCGACGACGCTCGTCACCGCGGTCATCGCTTCGGCCACGAGCACGCGGCCGGGCTCGGCGATGATGTCGAGTTCGCGCCGCCGTGGCTCGAGCAGCGGGCGGATGACGTCGGCCACCGCCTCGATCGGCGCCACGGCCTTGTCGTACGCGATCGGGAAACCCCCGCCGATATCGAGCGTGTCGAACCGGACGGGGTACGAGCCCTGCAGATGATCCATGAGCGTGAGCGTGTCGGCGATCGCGTCACCGAAGCGACCGAGGTCGTTCAGCTGACTCCCGAGATGGAAGCTGAACCCCGCGATGCGGGTGCCCTGCGCAAGGGCCTGTTCGATCAGGTGCGCGGCCTCGAAGGGCCCGACGCCGAACTCGCTCCGGCGGTCGCTCTGCCCGTGCGACGCGTCGTGCTGCCCGTGCGGCGCGTCGTTCTGCCCGTGCGACGAGCGGTGGCGGAGCCGCACCAGCAGCCCGATGTCGGGGGCGAGCCCCGCGAACTTGGCCAGCTCGGTCGCGTTGTCGACGACGAAGGTGCGCACCCCGGCGCGGATCGCGTCGGCGATCTCGGCCGGCTTCTTGATCGGGTGCGTATGGATGATCCGCCGCGCCGAGATGCCGAGCGCGGTCACCGCGGTCAGCTCTTCCATCGTCGCGACGCCGAAGCCGCTGCCCTCGTCGGCGAGCGTGGCGAGCACGGCGTCGTGGCAGAGCGCCTTGACGGCGTAGTGGAACCGCACGAACGGCAGCGCCTCGTGCAGCCGGCGGTACTGGGCGCGCACGCGGTCGGGTTCGAGCAGCAGCAGGGGCGTGCCGTGCAGCGCGATGGCGGCGCGGGCGTCGGGGCTGGAAAGAAGAGTGGATGCCGCGATCCGGCGCACTTCGCCCACCGGGCGAGCCGCGCGGCGCTCCCGGCGCGTGGCGGCCGCGGCATCCTGGGCCGTGTTGGCGTAGGTGGTCGACATGGGATCCCCTCTCGTCAGGGAGGAGAAGCCCGGGCAAGGGCTGATACATCGACCGCTCGAAGGTCGTGGTGCCCGAGCCGGCGTCGAGCGTCAGCCCGCGTCAGTCGTCGTGGGCGATCTCGCCGACGGATGGCATGCCATCGCCCATCGCGGAGCCCTTCAGCGGACCCGCGGGTCCCGAGGACGGGACCTGCTCATCGAGCGCCCGGAACTCGCCCTCCGGGCCCCCACCGGGCAGCGACAGGGCGATGCCGATTCCGGGCGCCAGCAGAAGGTCGGTGGCGGCCGGGGTGCCCTCGCCGTAGTTCACGCGGAGCCAGCGCGGTTCGCCGCTGATGACCGCCTCCTCGATCTCTCGACGGATGTCTTCGGGCTCGCGACCGCTCACAGAGAATGTCGTCCCCTGGTAGATCACGTAGATCCGCTTCACGCGTGCCTCACTCCGACTGTTCGATGGCGGGATCGGGCTCCGGCACGACCTGCAGCCCCATGGGGGCGTTCGCCGTTATGGTGAGCGCGTCGATCCATGCGCGGTTGATTCCCGGCATCCGCGAACCGTAGAACTTGAACGACATGGGAACCGCCGGGTGCACCCATACGCTCGTGCGACCGTCCCCCACTCCCGGGTCGTCCCGCCACGAGAAGTAGAAGGACTCGCCTCGGCGGATCTTCGCGCCGATCACCAGTTGAAGGTGGGCGAGGAGTCGATCGTCGAAGTCCACGACAAGCCCGTCGCCGTAACGGAATCGTCCCACCCGCAGCCTCCCTCGGCCCGGTCCCCGACCGCGTCGGGGATAACTCGAATAGTAGTCGCGAAGGGCCCCGCGACCTATGGCCGCGCGAACGCGCCCGCGGGCACGCTCAGGGACTGCTGCGAGACAAAGAGATGGCCGCGGCAACCGACCTCGCCGATGCGGTTGCCGCGGCCCGCGCGCTTACGCGCTCCGCCAGACTACGTCGACGGGAAAGTTCCCTGAGGGGGTTGACATCGGGCACACGGCCGACTATTCGCTCGCCGCGGCGAGGACTTCCCCGCGCCGTCCTGCCAGGTCGACGACGCCCGCGAGCAGGGCGAGCGCGAGCATGACCGCGACCGCCGTCATCCCCAGCGCGAAGGCGTCGTGATAGACCACCGTCGACGGCTGGTCGCCGGTCTCGCGATAGATCGTCGCGTAGAAGAGGCTGAGCGCGACGGCCGATCCGATGGCCGCCCCGATGCGCTGCCCGAGCTGGCCGACCGAGCCGGCGAGCCCGCCCTCGGCGACGGGCACGTCCTCGAGCGCGAGCGTCTGGTTCGGCGCGATGACCAGGCCGCCGCCCGCGCCGCCGATCACCATGACCGCGGCCATGGCCCACGGAACGACCTCGGCGGGCAGCACGATGGCCGCGACCACCAGCAGCACGACGCTGACCAGCACGATGACGACGCCGACCACGACGATCGGCCGCCCGAGCCGCGAGACGTGGAGGCCGCCCCACCACGACGTCGCGGCGCTCGCGAGCGCGAACCCGATGGAGGTCATGCCGGCGAAGACAGCGGCCAGGCCGAGCCCGTCCTGGAGGAAGAGAGTCGAAAGCAGGAACATCGCGGGCGCCGCCGCGAAGTAGGCGGTCGCCAGAAGGGTGCCGTTGCGGTAGGAGCCGATCCGGAAGAGGGAGAGCGCGACGAGGGGGGCCCGCCCCGATGCCGCATACCGTCGCTCCCACCACACGAAGAGCGCGGCGGCGACGACGAAGACCACGAGCAGCCACCACCGCCGGGGGTTGTCTTCGGGCGATCCGGTCGTGAACAGGAACGGCCACATGAGCGAGATGACCGTCACCGCGAACAGCAGGAGGCCCACCGGGTCAAGGCTCAGTCGGCCTTTCGAGCCCGGCGCCTTGCCGGGGAGCAGGACGGCGATCGCGATGATCGCCGCGATGCCCAGGGGCACGTTCATCCAGAAGATCCAGCGCCAGCCGTCCTGGGCGCCGCCGAGTGCGATCGCCAGCCCGCCGAGCGTCGGGCCGAACGCGGTCGCGATGCCGATCGTCGCGCCGAAGAGGCCGAACGCCCGGCCGCGTTCCTGGCCTTGGAAGAGCTCTTGCACCATGCCGATCACCTGGGGCATCTGGATGCCCGCGCCGATCCCCTGCACCAGCCGCGCGACGAGCAGGACGGTGATCGTCGGCGCGAGGGCCGCGACGACGCTCGACGCGGTGAAGACGGTGAGGCCGACGATGAGCATCGCCTTGCGGGAGCGCTGGTCGCCGATGCGCCCGGACGGCACCAGCGCGAGCCCGAAGGTGAGCACGTAGCCACTGACGACGAGCTGCAGTTCGGTGGAGGATGCCGAGAAGGCCTGCTCGATCGAGGGCAGCGCGACGTTGACCTTCGTGAGGTCGACGATCGTGAGCGCCGCCACGGCGACGCAGGCCCAGTACGCGCGCCAGCGGTGGCGTTCGGCCGGCGCCGTCATCGATTGCGGGGGTCGTCGGTGCCGTCTGCGCCGCCTGCGCCCTCGCTCCCCAGGAGCGGTTCGGCCGGCGACCTCCTCCCGGTCTCCTGCTCCCAGAACTCGAGCTGCTGGGTGAGTGCCTTGGCCAGTTCGAACACCTGCTCGGGGGGAATGCGGATGCGGCTCACCACCCGCGCCGGAACGACCATGTGCGGCTCGTTCGTCTCGGAGTCGGTCTCTTCGCGCGGCGGCTGCGCCAGGGTCACGAAGTCCATCACGAACACGGTCGGCGTGTGCCAGACGTTCGCGAAGTCGGCATAGTGACCGGGCACGATATCGGTCGGAAGATCGATCTCGAACTTGCGGGGCAGCTCGTCAACCACGGGTCTCCTCCACTTAGAGTGCGGGATAGCCCCGCCGGCAAGCTCCGTCGCGCCCAGTCTATGGCGCGACCGCCGGAGTGAGCCCGGCCGGCAGCCCGGTGAGGATCCCGTCGCCGCCCCCGAACACGCCGCCGGCCGAAATGCCACTGCCGAATGCCCCGGCGCCGCGGACACCGCCGCCCACCGCACCGATGCTGCCCTCGGTCCACGACCCCGAGGTCGCGCCCACGAGCCGCGCGAAGGCGCTGAGCCGCGCCACCCCCTCGGGCGTGCGCGGCAGATCATCGAGCAGTCCGGGCGAGTAGATGAGAAAGGCGGCGACCTTCGCCCGCGAAATGGCGACGTTCAGCCGGTTGCGCAGCAGGAGGAACTCGATGCCGCGCGGAGCGTCGAGCGCCGAGGACGCCGCGAGCGACACGATCGCGATCGCGGCCTCCTGACCTTGGAATCTGTCGACCGTGCCGACGGGCACGTCGGGGAAACCGGCATCCGCCAGCGCCCGCTCGACGCACGTCAGCTGAGCGTTGTAGGGCGTGACGACGATGATGTCGCGCGGGCCCAGGGGGCGGGGCGGCCGCGCGGTGGGCGTGCCGCTGTCGTCGACGTCGACCTCGACCAGGGGCGAGCCGATGAGGCCCGCGACGATGGCGACGACGCGCGCCGCCTCCTCTGCCGACTCCGTCGCATTGCCGCCGTGCGCAACGGGCTCGACGTGGAGGCCCGGCTCGAGACCCTCGACGTGCCGGAGGGAGGCGCACGCGTGCGAGGCGAGGCGTCCGTCGTACGACAGGATCGAGACCGGCTCGGCGACGGCGGGATGCATCCGCCAGCTCTGCGCGAGGAAGTACCCGAACGGATCGGGCAGCACGTCGTGGTCGCCGATCACCCAGCCGAGCGCCGACGTGTCGACGGGTTCGGGGTGGGTCCCCTGGCTCACCTGCGGCAGCTGCTGGGGGTCGCCGAGCAGCAGGAGGCGCGGTGCCACGAGCGACACCGCGATCGTCGACGCGAGCGAGAACTGCCCGGCCTCGTCGATGACGAGAAGGTCGAGCCCGCCGCGGGCGAGCCGGCCCTCATGGCTGAAGTCCCACGCCGTGCCGCCGATGACGAATCCGCTCTCGGCGCGTTCGGCCGCGAAGGCGGCGACGCCGTTCTTCGCCAGGCTGACGTAGCCGTGACTGCCCGGTTCGTCCTGACTCTTCGGCGCCTTGCCGACGAGCTCCGGTTTCACGCCCGCCTGGACGACGCGGTCGAGCATGTTCTCGACGACGGCGTGCGACTGCGAGACGACTCCGATGCGCCAGCGCTGCTCCTTCACGAGCCGCGCGATGACGTGGGAGCCGACGTACGTCTTGCCGGTGCCCGGGGGGCCCTGCACCGCCAGGTAGCTGTGGTCGAGGTCGAGAAGGGAGTCGGTTATCGCGGCGACGTACTCGGTGCCCACGACAGGGGCGAGGGCGCCGCCCCGCGTGCGCGGTGGCCGCCGGCGCAGGATGTCGGTCGCGGGGTCTCGAGGGAAGGCGGGCCACGCGTCGAGCACGGCATCGGCCCACGCCTCGATCGCGACCTGCTGGTTGCCCGCCGGCGGTGGGGCCGTGGGGGTGATGGCCACGGGGAGCTCGGACCACGTGAACGACTCGATAGCGGACTCCTCCACGATCACCCCGTCATCGAGCACTTCGAGCACGCGGCAGCGGTGGTCGCCGTGGATCCACCGGGGCGATGCGGTGAACGGGAACGGCGTCGGGAGCTCGTAGAGGAGGTACGGGCTGGTGTCGGGCGTGAGCCGGGTGCCCGGGGCGAACGTGCCGCGGATCAGGAGGTGCCGGCGGTCGGTGCGCTGCCCGTCGTCGCGGTGCCAGTCGCGCAGCAGCTCCGTGCTCGCCGCGTCGACGCGCACGACGTCGCGCGCGTCCTCCCAGAGGCTGATCGGTTCGCGAAGGCGCAGGAAGTGCATCGCCCAGAAGCTCTTCGCCTCGCGAGGGTAGTAGTCGATGGCCGCGCCCGCGAGTCGCATCGCCTGCTCGTCGGCGGCCCGCTCGTTCTCCGCCCGCTCGTTCTCCGCGCGCTCGTCGGCCGAGCGCTCACCCGCGCCGGTCTCGAGCCGGGCGGCCCGGAGGGCGTCCGCTCGCTCACCGAGCGCGACCGACCGGGCAGAGGGCTGATAGGGGCGGCTGTCCGGCTCGCCGTCGTCGATCGCCCGCACGTGGAACTGCGCCGCGAGCGCGCTCAGCCAGTCGCGCAGCCGCAGGGTCGAGACGCAATCGTCGCGGTTGTACTCCGCGATGTCGTCGAAGATCCTCTGAGCGGCCTCGGGTTCGCCGTTCGCCCGCAGCTCGCTCGCCTGAACGAACTGGACGATGGACTCGTCGCCCTTCTGCACCTCGCTCGTGCGCACGTCGTCGCCCATGTAGAGCGGCTCGAGCTTCTTGATGGAGTACGACGGCGACCCGACCCGCAGGGCGCGCCGGACGATCGGGTAGAGATCGACGAAGACGCCCTCGCGGAGGAGGGTGTCGACCTCGGCCTCGCCGACGCCGTACCGGGCGGCCATCGCGAGCAGGTGCGTGGGCTCGTAGGGCGCGTAGTGGTAGATGTGCAGCGCGGGATGCTGCCGGCGACGCTCGCCGACGAAGGCGAGGAAGCGCTGGAGTGCCCTCTTCTCCTCCTCGAACGAGTGCGCCCAGAGCGCGCCGTACTGCTCGGCGTCATCGACCCAGCCGAAGAGGTAGTCGAGGTTCCAGAGCCCGGTCTGCTCTTCGGTGTACAGCGGGTCTCCCTCGAAGTCGAAGAAGAGGTCGCCGGGGTCGGCGGCGGGGACCGCGGCGAGAGCGGCCGGCAGCACGACCTCGAAGACGGGTGCCGTGGCGCCCTCGGCGGTTCGCCGCTCGCTCTCGATCTGCAGTCGCGCCTGTGTGCGCAACGACGTGAACGCGTCGGGGCTCACGCCCTCGACGGTCGCGCCCGCATGGGAGCCGGGCTCTCCGGCGGAGGCCAGGGCCTCGATCGTCGGTATGCCTGCCGCGGCCAGCCGGCGCCGCTGCGTCGGGCGCATGCCTGCCACGAGCAGGAGGTCGCGGGAGGCCTCCACCTCGATCGTGCAGGTCGCGCAGCGACCGCACGCCGTCACGGCCGGGTCGCCCCATGCGATGACGGGCCCCTCGGCCGCGAGCTCGGGGCGCTGGGAGGCGATCATTGCCCGCAGTCGCGCGCGCCGGAGCAGGAACACCGGCAGGAGGTCATCGACCCGGTGGGCGCTGACGGTGCCGTCGCCGAGCAGGAGTTCGACGCGGTCGGCGCGCGGGATGCCGAGCCGATCGAGCTGGTCGGCGTATGCCGCGAGCTGCATCAGTGCGGTGACCTTCGCCCGGCGCGCGAGCTTCGTGTCTTGGACGACGTATCGCCCATCCGGGTCGCGGAAGAGGAAGTCGGCGAACCCGACGAAGTCGTGCGCCGCAAAGGCCGCCTGGTAGACGACATCCGCCCCGCCGCGCAGGGCGGCCTCGGTCTCGGCCACCGCGGATGCCATGGCCGCGGCATCCCACGTCTTCGTCTCCGTGATCTCGGCGACGCCGCCTGCGAACCGTGCCCGGTAGGTCTCGAGCTGGCGCTCTTCGTGCACGTACCCCAGCAGCCCGGCGCGCTTGAGCGTCGGGTCGTCAGGCTCTTCGACCACGGCGATACGCCCGAGTCGCGCGTCGAGCAGCCGAACCCACGCGAACTCGCATTCCGCGGCGCCCTTCAGGTCGCTCGCGCTCCAGACGACCCGGCCGTCATCGTTGATCCTCATGTTCCCCCTCGTCGCCCCTCACGCTAGCGCCGGGCACCGACAGCGATGGATGCACGGGGCCCGCGGTGCTGAAAGACTGTCTCCATGACCGCGCAGAGCCTGCCCTTCGAGAGCGCGTACCGCCATGGGTTCGCGCGCGTGGCGGCGTGCACGATCCCCGTCGCCATCGCCGACCCCGCGACGAACGCCGAGGCGGTGCTCGACGCGGCTCGCGCGTGCGATGCCGACGCCGTGGCCGT
>NZ_DATMIO010000137.1:0-18064 GCF_035554235.1 Microbacterium sp.
GGCTCCGAACTGCCCCACTGCCCGACCGGGCTCTCCGTGTTTCCTCGTGGGATCACGACCGTGGGTGCGGGACTCGCCGACGTCCGGTTCGAAGCATCGCCCGCTGCGCACCCCGCCGAGTGCGACAGCACGAGGAACGCACCCGCAACCGGCCGGAACAATCTCATAGCGCGAGCTTGGCACGACGGTCTGGTGACCGCTCGGGGTGCCCTTGCAATGGCGGGTAAGGGCACCCGCTCCTATTCATGCGTGTTCATCGGAGATCTAATCGGGAACGATCACGACACTCTCGATTAGGCCGCCGCGCAGCGTGAAGCGGAAAGGGCTCGTGCCGTTGAACCCGTTCCCGGTCACCTTCAGGCGCACGAGGTAGGTCTCGGGCTCGGTCTCCTTCACGATGTCGACGAGCTCGAAGCGTGACTGCTTGCCAATGTTGTCGGTGCGATCCCACTCCCGGATGCCGTCGTGGCCGCGCGCCATACGGCCCCAGTCGTCGAGATACCCATCCTCGGTGAAGGCGGCGACGAACGCTGCGGAGTCACCAGCGTTCGTGGCGTCAATGAAGGAAGAGATCGGAGAGGGCGTGTCTGCCATTCTCCGATCATCCAGGGTCACCGCGCCGAACGTCCAGACCTTGTAGGGCCCGGACGGCACCGCACCCCGGCCCGCCCGCGACCAGCGCTACTGACCCCGCCGCGCGCCCCGCGCACTCCCTGAGAAACGGCAAACCGTCCGGGAAACAAGGCGGCGCCCCGTGTCTCGGCCGGAACGTCGTTTCTCATCATCGAGCCCGGTTCGCACTCCGTCCATGATCCACGCTCGCGTTCCCGGTACCGAGCGTCCGGGTGTGCCAGGGCCCAACCCGTGGTGATGCATGATGGGATTCACCATTACGGACGGGGGCCCGCGATGACGATGCACCACGACTCTCCTGATGAAGTATCCGACTTCGCGGAGCTGATGCGTCACGAGCAAGAGTTCCCGGATCGCCGCACCGGGATCGATCCGAGGGTTCGGCGCGCCCGTCGTCGCCGCGTCTTGCTCGTCGTTGCGATCGTGATCGCGGTCGTGCTCGCCGCGGTCGGGGGCTACGTCGGCTGGGCTCTGAACGCTCCGCTGAGCGCGCCGGTCGTGACATGGCAGGCACCGGAGGTCTCGGCGCCGGCCGCGGCCCCCATCGCCCTTCCCACGGAGGGCGCCTCGGCGATCAGCATCTCGGGCGCCGACGGGTACCTCGGCGCCGAGGCGAGCGGTATCTGGGCGACCAGCGGGACGGACGAACCGCGCCCCATCGCGAGCATCACCAAGCTGATCACGGCGCTCGTCATCCTCGATGCGAAGCCGCTCGCGAGCGCCGACGACCCCGGGCCTACCATCACCTTCGACAAAGCCGATCACGACCTCTACGACAAGTACTACGTGCTCGGCGCCACGATCGCCGCGATGCCCACCGGAAGCACGATGTCGCAACGCGATGCCCTCGCGACGGTGCTCATCCCCTCGGCGAGCAACTACGCGGAGGCGGTGTCGACCTGGGCGTTCGGATCGCAAGGCGCCTTTCTCAGCGCGACGCGCCGCTGGCTCGCTGCCCACGGTCTCACGGGCACCACGATCGTCGAACCCACCGGCATCAGCCCCCGCAACACGAGCACACCGAGCGACCTCGTGGCGGTCGGAAAGCTCGCCGCGGCCCACCCCGCGATCGCGCAGATCGTGGCAACCCCCTCGCTCTCACTGCCAGGCCCCGGCGCGATGTTCAACACCAACGGCCTTCTGGGCACCGGTGGGATCACTGGGCTCAAGACGGGCAACCTCGGCGAGGGCAGCTTCAGCATGCTGTACACCGCGTCCGTCGACGTGGGAGCGGCAGAGCCGCTCAGCGTCGTCGGCGTGGTGCTCGGCGGATACTCGCGCCAATCGGTCGATAGCGCCGTCCTCACGCTGTTGGACAGCATCCGCAACGGCTTTCACGAGGTGGCGCTGGCGACGCGCGGCGAGGAAGTCGGCTCGTACTCGACCCCCTGGGGCTCTACCGCCCAGATGATCGTGGGCGAGAGCGCGTCGATCTTCACCTGGTCGGACACCCCGGTCGCGGTGACGATGGAGACGACGGCACCTAAGACCTATGAAGACGGGGAGGTGGCCGGAAGCATCACCTGGAGCGCCGGGCCGAATACGGCGACGGTCGACGTAGAGGTGGAGGGCAGCATCCGCCCGCCGACCGCGTGGTGGCGGCTCACGCACCCATCCGAACTCGGCGTGCCGTAGCGGAGTCGTCGCCGGAGCCTCTCCCGCCCGGCATGACCGCCCTCACGCACTGAACGGACTACCTCGGCCCGAGGATCAGGTTCCAGGTGCCCGCGGCGACGGCCGCCGCGACGGCGGTGAGCGAGATCGCGAGCCCGACCCCCATCAGCGCCCACTCGCGCCAGCCGAAGGGTGAATCCCGCGCCCACGTGCGTTCGGACGGCCCCCCGAACCCCCGCGCCTCCATCGACGTCGCGAGCTTCGATCCGCGCCGGATCGACAGCACGAACAGCCCGAAGGCCATCCCGAGGATGCGCCGGAGCCGGCCCGCGTCGGCCACCCCGCGCGCCCGCCGGGCGAGCGCCAGCGCGGCCCAGTCGTCGCGGAGCAGCGCGGCGAGGCGCATCGCGGCGAGCGCCCCGAGCACGAAGCGCGACGGGAGGTGCACGATCTGGGCGAGCCCGTCGGCGAGGTCGGTGGCGTCGACCGTGACGAAGAGCACGACCGCGGGGAGAGCGATCGCCAGCACGCGGAAGAACGTCGCGACAGCCAGCGACAGCGACCCCTCACTCACCCGCACGAGCCACCACTCGAGGTAGACCTCTCCGCTGGGCGCGCCGTACAGCGCGATCGTGACGCCCGTCAGCGGTGCGGCGAGCCAGACCGGCCACGTGCGCCGCCAGAACTCCGGCCACGTCAGCCCGGAGAACAGGAACAGGACGGATTCGAGGGCGAGCGCGACGGCGGCCGAGACCCAGTCGATCGTGAGAACGAGCGGGATCGCGATGAGCAGGGCGGCGCCGAGCTTGGCGACCGGGTTCACCCCGGCGATCGGCCCGCGGCGCCGCACGGGGGCGGTGCCGGCGCGCCCGCTCACGCGTGGCCCCCGATGCGCACTTCCCGGGCGCGGAGCGCCTCGAGCACGTCGAGATCGTGCGTCACGGCGACGACGGCGGCCCCGGCATCCCGCACGCTCGCGATGATCGCGACGAGCTCCGCCCACGTGCGGGCGTCCTGCCCGAACGTCGGCTCGTCGAGCACGATGACATCGGGGCGGGTCGCGAGGGCGGCGGCGACGGTCAGCCGGCGCTTCTCCCCGCCCGACAGCGTGTAGGGATTCGCCTCGGCGAGCGCACTCAGACGCAGGCGCTCGAGCAGGTCGTCGACGCGCCCGCGGATCTCGGCCTCGCCCAGCCTCAGTGCCCGGGGACCGACCTCCAACTCGGCGCGCACCGTCGTGGTGAGCAGCTGGTGCTCCGGGTCTTGCATGACCGTGCCGATGCGGGTGAGCAGCTCGCGCGATGACCATCGGATCGGGTCGCCCTTCGCCCCACGGGCGAGTTCGGCGGATGCCTCGACGCGGCCCGCCGCGGGAACCAGCAGCCCCGCGAGCGTGAGCCCGAGCGTCGTCTTGCCCGCCCCGTTGGGTCCGGTGATGCCGATGGCCTCGCCCGCTCGCACCGCGAGGTCGATGCCCGATGCGACGGCCCGGCCGCGCACCCTCGCGATCGCGAGGTCGCGGGCGTGCAGCAGCGTCGACCCCGCGGGCCCGACGGGCGGTGCCGGGTGGCGCGGAGGGATGCCGGGAACCCAGACGCCCGACGCGGCCAGCTCGGGTCCGTGCGCGCCGAGCACCGCCTCCGGCGTGCCGTCGGCGATGACCCCCCCGTCGCCGAGAACGATCACCCGGTCGACGAGGGGCAGCCACGCGTTCAGCCTGTGCTCGACGACGACGAGCGTCGCGCCGGTCCGCTCCAGCACCCTGCCGACGGCGTCGCGCACCTCGAGCACGCCGGCGGGGTCCAGGTTCGCCGTGGGCTCGTCGAGCAGCAGCACGCCGGGCCGCATGGCGATCGCGCCCGCGAGCGCGAGCCGCTGCTTCTGCCCGCCCGACAGCGCGGTGGTCGACGCGTCGAGGGGGATGTCGAGCCCGACCGCGTCGAGGGCCTCCCTGACCCGCCGCCAGATCTCGTCGCGGGCGACACCGAGGTTCTCGGCGCCGAAGGCGACATCGTCGCCCACCCGCGCCAGGATCGCCTGGCTGTCGGGGTCCTGCAGCACCAGGCCGGCCCGGCCGCGCGCCCGGGCCGCCGGCATCCCGTCGATCAGCAGCTCGCCGTGGCTCTCGCCCTCGTCGTCGCCGCCGAGCACGCCGGCGAATCCGTGCAGGAGGGTCGATTTGCCCGATCCGGACGCACCGAGCAGCAGCACCCGCTCCCCCGGCTCGATGTGGAGCGAGACCGCCGAGAGCGCCCACTTCAGGCGGGTCGCGTGCCGCCACGCCCATCCCCGCGCCTCGACGGCCGCGGGGCGACCGGTCACCATCGAAGCATCAGACGCGCCGCGACACCTCGCGGCCGGAGGCGAAGCGGTTGAGGGCCCCCGTGGCCGCGAGGGCACGCGCGATGAGCCACGACCCGAGGCCGGCGATGACCGCGCCGGAGATCGTGGTGCTCACGATGTAGATCGCGGTGAACGCGGTGTCGGCGCCGGCGTACCAGAGGATGCTGTCGTTGATGCCGCACGCCAGCCCGGCGCCCGCGCCGGCGAGCATCGCGACGGCCAGCCGCCAGTTGGCGTACAGGAAGAGCAGGAAGACCAGCTCGGCGCCGAGGCCCTGCACGAGGCCCGACACGATCGTGAGCGGACCCCACTGGTTGCCCATCAGGGCCGAGATGACGGCCGCGACGACCTCCGTGTAGAGCGCAGCTCCGGGCTTGCGGATGATGAGCCCGCCGAGCACGCCGGCGAAGAGCCACGGCCCGGCGACCAGGCCCTGCAGCCCGGGAAGCAGCGGCGTCAGCGCCGTGGACGGCGCCTCGTAGCCGATGTTCCAGAGCATGAAGACCAGCGACGACGCGACACCGATGACGCTGGCGACGACGATGTCGACAACCCTCCAGCGCCAGTTGATCGCGGCGAATCCGCGGGCCTTCGTCGGGGACGGCGAAACGGACGTAGACGTGTGCATTTGAGGCTCCTCCCTGCGCTGGCATGATCCAGATCAGGTTCGACGGTCGAAGCGTGGATCGCTTCCTCTCAGCCCGGCTCACCGGACTCCCGTGTGTTCGCGTCGAGTATACCCCCGTCACGGTTGTACCTTAGGCGAGTGACCATCGACGCCGCCCCGGATGTCGCGGCCCCCGTCGCGGCCCCGCCGCACTCGCGCGCGCTCGCGTGGGTGCGCGCCACAGACGTCGCGCAGGCCACGACTCCGGGCGGTTTCAGCCTCGGCGCGGCGCCGTACACGCTCGTCGCTTCCGAGCCCGACCTGCTCGTCGACGCACCCCGCCGCTCCCTGTGGCGCCCGGGCGTCGTGCTGCCCGCCGCGCTCGTGTGCGCGCTCGCGAGCGCGTACGCGGCGACCACCCTGCTCTGGCCGTTGCACGCCGTGCCCCCCGTCGTGGAGGCGATGACGGTCCAGCCCGTCGCCGCACCGGCGTTCGCGGCTCCGTGGCCGGCCGAGGGCTCGGCCTCCGTGAGCGTCGCCGGCATGGGCGCCCCGCTCTCATCGACCGCGGCTGCCGCGCCGATCGCGAGCATCACGAAGGTCGTGACTGCGCTGCTCGTTCTCGAAGAGATGCCGCTCGCGGTGGGGGACCCGGGCCCTGACTACCGATTCACCAGGGCCGACATGACCGCGTACTGGCAGTACCGCAGCGACGACGAGTCGGCGCTCGAAGTTCCCGTCGGCGGTGTGCTGACCGAATACCAGCTGCTCGAGGGCATGCTCATCGGCTCGGCCAACAACTACGCCGACCGCCTCGCGGCGGGCATCTGGCCCTCCGACGCCGTCTTCGCGAAGGCCGCCAACGATTGGCTGCGCCTGCACGGGGTTCCCGGCGTGACGATCGCCGACCCGACAGGCATCGACCCCCGCAACACCGCAAGCCCCGAGTCGCTCATTCCCCTCGCGCGGCTCGCGATGGCGCATCCGGTCATCGCCGAGATCGTCGCGAAGTCCTCTACGGAGCTTCCCGGCGCGGGGCTCGTGCCGAACACCAACGGGCTGCTCGCAGACCCCGGCGTCATCGGCATCAAGACGGGTTCGCTCGAGGAGGACTGGGGCCTGCTGTCGGCCAAGAACGTGCTGATCGGCGAGACGCCGGTGCGCCTCTACGCCTCGGTGCTGAGCCAGCCCGACGACGAGGCGCGGCTCGCGGCTTCGCGCGCGCTGTACTCCGCGCTCGAGGCGTCGCTGCAGCCGTTCCCGTCTGTGCCGAGCGGCACCGTCGTCGGCAGCGTCACGACGGTGTGGGGGTCGGATGTCGACATCCAGACCACCGCCGATGCCGGTGTCGTGCTCTGGAACGGCGGTGTCGGCACGACGACGACGGACTTCTCCCTCGGCGATGCGCGGGAGGAGGGCGACGAGGTCGGCACGCTCTCGGTGTCGGGACCGCTCGATTCAGACTCGACGGCTCTCGCCCTCGTCGACGACATCGAAGGCCCCACCGCCTGGTGGCGTCTCACCCACCCGCTCGACCTCTTCGGCATCGACTGATTCGTCGGCGACGACGATCACGACCGCATCGGCGGACGGCCGGCGGACGAGTTCGCACAGCCACCACACGATCAGTGCGACGATCAGGACGAGGAAGATCTCACCGACGCCCAGCGGCCTCAGCAGCCACAGCCAGATGATGGCGAGCACCCCGATGACGATCCGCACGAGCACCCGCTGGCGGTCCATCCAGGCACCGAATCCGCCCGTGTCGACACCCCGGCCGGCGAGCGCCCCGCGGATCGAGTCGTTCACCCCGCCGATCGCACCACGGGTGGCCACGGCGCCCGCCCAGCGACCCTGCACCCACGCGAAGACGGCGATCACGATGCCGAGGACCACTCCGACCACCGCCGTCTGCTTCATCGCGCCGATGACCTGCTCATAGACCACGGCGAGCGCATCGCTCGGCAGGCCGAGGCTTGCCGCGCTCACGCCGATGACCGTGCCCCCGATCGCGAGTCCTATCGCGAGGGTCGCCGCGCCGACCGCCAGGCCGATCCCCGCACCGAGGACGGCCGTGGACTTCCGCCGGGCGAACAGGATGCCGGCCACGAACAGGATGAGGGCGATGACGGGAAGCCACCACCCGACCGTGACCGCGAGGCCGTAGACGACGCGAACGGTGGCCAGAGCGTCGCTCTGGGCGATGACGATCGTGCGGTCGACCTCTGGAATGGCCGACGCGAAGCCCACACCGCGGTCGATGAGCCGCTGCTTGACCTCCTCGACGATGGGCCCGAGCTGGATGCCGATGACTCCCTGATCGTCGATGACGATCGCTCCGGACTCGCCCCCGGTCGCGGCGGCGACGAGCGCGCGATGGCTCGCGCGGAGCGCCCCATCCCATACATCGGCGAACTGATCCGACTCCACGACCCGGGTGACGGTCTGGTCGATGAGTCCCTCGACCCCCTGGATGGCGGGGGCGCGGAGGAGGTCGATGGCGACGAGGGCCCGCGGCGGGAGGTCGAGTTCGGAGATGCCGTCGAAGAGGTCGTTCGTGATGCCCGCGATGTCGACCTGCTCGTTCACCGCCGTCGTCACCTCGTCGATGACCAGCGCCTGCACATCGGGGTCATCGACCAGGGGGCCGAAGGTCGCGACGAACTGATCGGGGTTCACGAGCTCGGCGCGAGCCCATGCGGCCACAACCGAGACGGGCACGAGGATCGACGCGATCACGATGCAGAGGGCCGACACGAACGCGCGCCATCCGTTTCGTCGCCGGCGAGCGGGCTCCTCCGCGACCAGCGGCTCGATCGGGGCGGTCTCGGCGAGTGACGCGAGGCGCTCGTTCTCGGCCTCGAGCGCGGCGATGCGGGCCCGCAGCGCCTCGGCGTCATCCGTCGGTGCGGGGACAGGTGTGGCACTCATGAGCCCATAGTGGCCCTCGCAGGCCCGCGCCGGTAGTTCGATACGAGAATCAGGATGCTGACGCCGAGCACCCACACCGGGAAGATGAGCGACGCCCACAGGTTCACGGTCGTGACGAAGAGCAGCACGATCGCCACGCCATACGTTCCGAACGCGAGCCATCGGGGCATCACGCCGGTGCGCAGCCACATCGTGGCGAGAGAGATGAGCAGGACGCCGGCCATGCGCAAGGCGTAGATGTTGCTCACCTGCAGCATCACGGCGCGGCCGAAGGTCGAGACCTCCGCCCGACTCCGCTCGTCGGTGATGACCTCCATCGAGGCCACGATGCCGCCGGCGAGCGCCGCCGAGACGAAGATCATCGCGAGGAAGAGGAGCCCGCTGCCGATGAACACCGAGGAGAACAGCTGGTCCTCCCTGTCCTTGAAACGATCGCGTACGACACCCATGAACCACAGGAAGGCGATCCCGGCGAACGGGATGAGCGACAGTCCGACGTTGAGTCGTGCGGCCGCCGACTCGTCGAGCCAGTCGGTGCTGCCCGTGAGGCGCTCGGGCAGGGTCGACCGGATCAGAACGAGAGACGTGGTGAACAGCACGGCGAACAGCACCCCCGCCGCGGCCGCCGCCCGGGGAGAGTTCAGGGATCTGCGTGCGGGTGCAGCGGCCGGTTCCGTCACGGAATCATCCCTTCTCTATGACGTGCGAGCGTCCTGGGACTGACAGTATTCTGCGCACCCGACGAGTGACAGACTGTGGCCCAGCTCGTGCCGTCGGAGCCGATCACATCGCGGTGAGGAGAATCTCATGACCGAACAGGGTGCAGATACCGAACAGGGCGCGGATGCCGATCTGAAGGCGCCCGCTCCCTCGGACTTCGCGGGGCGGCGAGCATACGGGCGAGCGGCGCGGGTGCGAAGCCCCCGTTCGAGTCACGCGGCATGGTCGCCGAGCGCTGACCGAACCGACCCGGTCTCCCTTCTCGAGGAGCAGGCCACGACGCGGGTTCCCGAGCTCGTGCCGGTGCGGCACGGCCGCATGATGGTCTCGCCGTTCACCTTCTACCGGGGCGCCGCGCTGCTGATGGCGGCCGATCTGGCGACGACGCCGAGCAGCGGTCTCGACGTACAGCTGTGCGGAGACGCGCACCTGTCGAACTTCGGCCTCTTCGGCTCGCCCGAGCGCCGTCTCGTGTTCGACATCAACGACTTCGACGAGACCCACCCCGGACCGTTCGAGTGGGACGTCAAGCGCCTCGTCGCGAGCTTCGAGATCGCCGGCCGCCATCGCGGCTTCACCGACGAGGAACGCCGGGGGATTCTGCTGGAGGCCGGTCGCGCGTACCGGCAGCGGATGCTCGACTCCGCAAAGCAGTCGGTGCTCGATGCCTGGTACGACTCCCTCGACGCCGAACAGGTGCAGGCATCGCTGCGCGAAGCGAGAGATGCAGGCGCCGCCGGCAGACGCCAGGTCAAGGGATTCGACTCGATCGTCGCGAAGGCCCTCACGAAGGATCGCTCGAGGGCGTTCGCGAAGCTCGTCACCACCGAGGGAGGGCGGATGCGGATCATCTCGGAGCCTCCCCTGATCGTGCGCGTCGAAGACCTCGTGGGCGAGCAGAGCGTCGAGGAGACGGAGGCGGCGATGCGCGACATCCTGGCTTCGTACCAGCACACCCTGCCGTCCGAACGCCATCCGTTCGCCGAGTACGCGTACGTGCACATGGCCCGCAAGGTGGTCGGCGTCGGCAGTGTCGGCACCCGCGCATGGATCGTGCTGCTCAAGGGTCGCGACGACGCCGACCCCCTGTTCCTCCAGGCCAAGGAGGCGCAGCAGTCCGTGCTCGAGCGCTTCCTCGGGCCGAGCGAGTACGCGAACAGCGGCGAGCGCGTCGTGCGCGGCCAGCGCGTGATGCAGGCCTCCAGCGACATCTTCCTGGGGTGGCAGCGTGTCAAGGGCGAAGGCGGCATCGAGCGCGACTTCTACGTGCGCCAGCTGCACGACTGGAAGGGCTCCCTGGATCCCGAGATCATGATCCCCCGCGGCACGCTGCTCTACGCGCGGATCTGCGGCGAGACCCTCGCACGCGCGCACGCCAGATCGGGCGACCGCGTGGCGCTCGCCGCCTACCTCGGCAAGTCCACGACCTTCGAGGAGTCGATCGCCGACTTCGCCGACGCGTACGCCGACCAGAACGACGCCGATTACGGGGACTTCATCGCGGCCATCGATTCGGGACGCCTGGAGGCGCAGCAGGGTCTCTAGCTCAGAGCCGGATGGGGAAGGTCAGAAGCACGACCAGCCCGATCAGTGCGAGACCGCCGGCGAGCCCGAGCACGAGGCGCGTCGCCAGCACCGAGATCCCCCGCTGGGCGATGGCCGCGAGGAAGAGCACGAGCGCGAACATCACGGTCATGAGCGAGTAGTTGTCGCCCTTCTCGTTGAAATCGAGTGCGTCCTTCGTGCTCGCGTCTGCGCGCGCGGTGGCCTCCGCCGCTTCTTCCGTTCCCGGCGGCACGTACTCCGGCATCCTGAACGGTCCGCTCTCCTGCTCACCGTCGGCCTGCCACGCATCGAACGCGATCGCGAACTCCGGCGAGAAGCGCTCCTCGATGTAGTCGGCGAGGGCTGTGTCGCCGCCGGTCTGGGCAAGCACCCACTGCGTGTAGACCGCGAGGTCGAAGCCACGCGCGTCGCGCGCCTGGCCGTCGTGGTCTGCGGCCTCGATGCGCGCGGCGGACGCCGCGCTGAACGCGACCGAGGAGTCGCCGCCCCATTTGCTCGACTCGAATCCGCACCACGCGGTGAGCACCGCGACGAGCGAGAGCAGGATGACGGCGACGAGCTCATGCATCTCGCTGTGCTTCGGCGCCGGGGCGGATTCGTCCATGCTGGCCAGGGTATTGCCGCCGCCGCCCTCGTGTGCCCATCGGGGCCTCACCCCATCTGGGTGATTTCTCGGTTCCGCCATTCACATCGCGCGCAGCAGCAACTAGACAGGACAGCGCGGGACGTGTTCACCCGGTCCGCTCCACGGTAGAAGCGAAGCACCGGAGAAGAAGGGAAGCAGGATGGCTGAATTCAGGTTCGGGCCGGTTGAGCTCTATCTGATCGGGTTCGAGGGAGACAGGCTCTCGCCCGGGGTCGTGAGCGCACTGACCGACCTCGTCGAGAGCGGCGTGATCCGCCTGCTCGACCTGGTGATCGTGTCCAAGGGCGATGACGGCGAAGTGACGGTCACCGAGGTCGTCGACGAGTCCGACGAGTACGGCTTCGGGAGCGTCGAGTTCCACGCACAAGGCGTTGCCGGCGGGGAGGACATCGACGAGTTCGCCGATCTCATCCCGCCGGGCACCTCCGCCGCGCTGATCGCCTTCGAACTCGCCTTCGCGCGCCAGCTCGTGTCGCGGTTCGCCGAGTCCGGAGGAATCGTGCTGCGCGCTGAGCGCATCCCCGCCCCTATCGTCAACGCGGTCATCGACGCCGCGGAAGAGTACTAGGAGAAGAAGATGCCCCTTCGCAGAATGGGACGCCCGGGACTCGTCGGGCTCGCCGCACGCACCGCCGTCGTGGCGGGCACCGCCACCGCCGTCAGCGGCGGCATGCAGCGACGCCAGCAGGACAAGGCGCAGGCGCAGTACGACCAGGACCAGTACGCGGCAGCGCAGCAGCAGGCGCAGATCGATGCCGCCGCGCAGGCGGCCGCGGCGCAGTACGCGCCACCACCCGCGCCGGCTCAGCCGGCACAATATGCCGCGCCGCCCGCGCCGGCCGCGCCGGCCGCCGGGGGCGCCGACCTCGTGGCGGAGCTGCAGAAGCTCGCCGCGCTCAAGGATGCCGGCATCCTCGATGATGCCGAGTTCGCCGCCGCGAAGGCGAAGCTGCTCGGCTGACGCATATCGGCCTCCGAGCTCAGCCGGTGGCGGTGAGCGCCTTGGCCTTGATCGCCTCGTATTCGCCCTGGCTGATGATCCCCTGATCGGCGAGGGCCTTCGCCTTCGTGATCTCGTCCGCGGGGTTCGCGAACACCTTGGGCCGGTAGTCGTCGTCCTCGCGGGGGAGCTCCGCGCCGCGCGCGCGGCGCTCGGCCATGCTCTTGCCGCGGGCGATCAGGTAGATCAGGGCGCCCAGGATGGGGAAGAAGCAGATCAGGATGACCCAGCCGGCCTTGCCCCAGCCGTTCAAGGCGTGGTCGGCGAACACGTCGAAGATGATGAAGACCACGACGAAGATGAACGAGATGTAGATGAACGCCCAGAACATCCAGGCGAACCAGTCCCAGAAGCCCATGTCGGCCCCTTCCGCGCGTCGGTGCGCGTCGAATCTACTCCCTGCCGGTCAGGAGGGGGAGGCCCCCGCCGTTTCGGTGGCGTCGACGACGTCATCCTCGGTGCGGGCCGCCTGTGCATCGAGGTCGGTCGCCGCGTGCTCGAACTGCGACTGGTAGAGCCGCCAGTACGCGCCTTGGGCCTTGATGAGCTCGTCGTGCGAGCCCTTCTCGACGATGTCGCCGTGCTCCATCACGAGGATGAGGTCGGCATCGCGGATCGTCGAGAGGCGGTGCGCGATCACGAACGACGTGCGGCCTGTGCGGAGGGCCGCCATGGCGTGCTGCAGCAGAAGCTCCGTGCGGGTGTCCACCGACGAGGTGGCCTCATCGAGGATGAGCACCGAGGGCCCGGCGACGAACGCGCGGGCGATCGTGATGAGCTGCTTCTCGCCCGCCGAGACGTTGGAGGCTTCCTCGTCGAGGACGGTGTCGTAGCCCTCGGGGAGGGAGTGCACGAAGCGGTCGACGCGCGTCGCCTTCGCGGCCTCGACGACCTCTTCGTCGGTCGCCGACTCGCGACCGTAGCGGATGTTCTCCCTGATGGTGCCGGCGAAGAGCCAGGGGTCCTGCAGCACCATGCCGGTGCGCGAGCGGACGTCGTCGCGGGTGAGCTCCGCGATGTCTTGCCCATCGAGCAGGATGCGACCGCCATCGAGCTCGTAGAAGCGCATGATCAGGTTGACGAGGGTCGTCTTGCCCGCGCCCGTCGGCCCGACGATCGCAACCGTCTGACCTGGCTCCACCCGGAACGACAGGTCGCTGATCAGCGGGCGTTCCGGCGTGTAGGAGAAGCGCACGTTCTGGAACTCGATGACACCCTCGCCGTCGACGGGCGCCGGTGCGTCCTCCGAGTCCGGCTCCTGCTCGTCGGCGTCGAGCAGCTCGAAGACGCGCTCGGCCGAAGCCGTGCCCGACTGGATGACGGCAGCCATCCCACCCAGCTGCGAGAGCGGCTGAGTGAACTGCTGCGAGTACTGGATGAACGCCTGCACATCGCCGAGGCGGAGCTGGCCGCCGGCGACCATGAGACCGCCGAGGACGGCGATGCCGACATAGGTGAGGTTACCGACGAACATCATGCCGGGCATGATGATGCCGGAGAGGAACTGCGCCTTGAAGCTGGCTTCGTACAGCTCTTCGTTCTCGACCTGGAATTTCGCGGCCGAGTCGGCCTCGCGGCCGTAGACCTTCATGAGGGCGTGCCCGGAGAACGACTCCTCCACACGCGCGTTCAGACGGCCGACCTTGCGCCACTGCGTGCCGAAGGCCTTTTGCGAGCGCGGGCCGATGACCCCGAAGATGACGGCCATGAGCGGCAGCGATACGAGGGTGACGAGGGCGAGCTGCCACGAGATCGAGAACATCATGAACATCACGCCGATGACGGTGAGCACCGATGTCAGCACGCTCGACAGCGACTGCTGCATGGTCTGGGTGATGTTGTCGATGTCGTTGGTCACGCGCGAGATCAGCTCACCGCGCTGCACCTTGTCGAAGTGCGACAGGGGGAGGCGATTGATCTTCGTCTCGACGGACTCGCGCAGGCGCCACATCGTGCGCACCATGATGATGTTGATGACGTAGCCCTGGATCCAGCTGAGGAACGAAGAGACCACGTAGATCGCGAGCACCGCGACGATCACGATGCGAAGCGCGTCGAAGTCGACGCCGGCACCGACGACGAAGTCGTTCATGGCGGCGACCATGTTCGCCGCGTCGGCCTGGCCCGAATCGCGCAGGGCGGCGACCACGACATCCTGCGGGGTTCCCGCGGGGAACTGCTGGCCGAGCGTCGTCGAGAGCACGCCTTCGAAGATGATGTTCGTCGCCTCGCCGAGGAACTTCGGCGCGATGACCGCCAGCACCACCCCGATCGCGCCGAGGATCGAGACCAGCGTGAACGCGAGGGCGTGCGGCTTCAGCAGCCCGACGAGGCGCCCGAAGCTCTTTCCGAAGTCGGCGGCCTTGCCGGGCTTCACGCTGTCCCAGTCGCCGGAGTTCAGTCTCGCCTGCTCGGCGAGCTCGAGTTCGAGGCGTTCCTCCTCGGTGAGGGTGTCGGGAGTGGTCATGCCTCCACCCCCAGCTGCGACTCGACGATCTCTCTATAGGTCGTGCTCGTCTCCAAGAGCTCCTCGTGTGTTCCGATCCCCACCATCTGCCCGTCCTCGAGCACGACGATGCGGTCGGCGTCGGTGATGGTCGAGACGCGTTGGGCGACGACGATCTTCGTGACGTCCGGCAGCTCGCGCCACAGCGCCTGCCTCAACCGCGCGTCGGTGGACAGGTCGAGGGCGGAGAACGAGTCGTCGAAGACCAGGATGTCGGGCTGATGCACGATCGCCCGGGCGATCGCGAGGCGCTGGCGCTGACCACCGGACACGTTGGTGCCGCCCTGCGCGATGCGGGCGTCGAGCCGGCCCTCCATCTCCTCGACGAAGTCCTTGCCCTGGGCGATCTCGAGCGCCTCCCAGAGCTCGTCGTCGGTGGCCTCCTCGCGCCCGAAGCGCAGGTTCGATGCGACGGTGCCGGTGAACAGGAACGGGCGCTGCGGCACGAGCCCGATGCCCGTCCACAGCCGATCGAGGTCGGCCTCGCGCACGTCGACGCCGCCGACGCTCACGGATCCGCCCGTGACATCGAACAGTCGCGGGATGAGGGAGACGAGGGTCGTCTTTCCCGAGCCCGTGGAACCGACGATGGCGACGGTCTCGCCCCGCTTCGCCTCGAATGTGATCCCGTGCAGCACCGGCGACTCGGCGCCGGGATAGGTGAACTCGACGCCCTCGAAGGCGAGAGTGCCGGCCGCGGGGAAGTCCGCCACGGGGTTCTCGGCGCGGGTGAGCGTGGATTCGCTGGCGAGCACTTCGCCGATGCGCTCCGCAGACACGGCGGCGCGCGGAATCATGATCGTCATGAAGCTCGCCATCAGCACGCCCATCAGGATCTGACCGACGTACTGCATGAAGGCGAAGAGCGTCCCGATCTCGACCGTGCCGGCATCCACCTGAATGCCGCCGAACCAGACGACGCCCACCACCGTCACGTTGAGCACGAGCATGGCCACCGGGAACAGCAGCACGAAGAGCGAGCCGACCTTGCGTCCGACGACCATGATGTCGGTGTTCGCGACAGCGAAGCGCTCTTCCTCGATGCGTTCGCGGACGAAGGCGCGCACGACGCGCACACCCGTGAGCTGCTCGCGCATCACCCGGTTCACGGCGTCGAGCTTCTCCTGGAAGGCGCGGAACAGCGGGACCATGCGACTGATGATGAGGAGCACGAACAGGAGCAGGAGCGGCACCGACACCGCGATCAGCCAGCTGAGCCCGACATCCTGCTGCAGCGCCATGATCACGCCGCCGATCGCCAGCATGGGAGCCATCACGAGCATCGTGGCGGCCATCATCGCGAGCATCTGCACCTGCTGCACGTCGTTCGTGTTGCGGGTGATGAGTGAGCCGGGGCCGAACTTCGACACCTCGCGCTCGGAGAAGCCGCTGACCTTCGCATAGACGTCACGCCGGATGTCTCGGCCGGCGGCCATCGCGGCGCGGGCGGCGAAATAGGTGGCGATGATCGACGCCGTGATCTGCCCGAGCGAGATCGCGAGCATCGTCATACCGGTCGACCAGATGTAGGCCGTGTCGCCCTGGGCGACGCCGTTGTCGATGATGTCGGCGTTAAGCCTGGGGAGGTACAGCGACGCGATCGCCGAGATGAACTGGAAGACCAGCACGCCGAGCAGGAGCCAGCGGTACTGCTTCAGATACCGAAGGAGGAGTTTGCCGAGCACAGGTTCTCCAAGCGATGGCGAGATGGGGAGCGCGGACGACGCCGACACTTCAGCGTGCCACGGACCGCCGACACTCTCACGCGATCGGCGGTTTCGTCCGCTCAGGGCGGAACGGCGACGGGTCAGACGAAGCGGACGGCTTGCTGCAGGCGAGTGCGGATGTCGAAGATCTCATTCCCGCCGACGGCACGGGCGCCGGGTACGCCCTGACGGAGCACGTTGGCGAGGGCGCCGCGCGCGACGGCCACGACGGGGATGCCTCGCACGCGGCCGAGCTGGATCACCGCCTGGCCGAGATCGTCATCCGGGAGCACGACGATCGCGCCGCCGAAGCGCACGCCGGCCGCGCGCGCGACCACCCGCACGCGGCCGAGCAGATCGGCGACGGGAGCGCCCGAGACGCCAGCACCCGTGAGCTCGCCGCGGCGGACACTGACCGCTCCCCCGAAATCCTCGGAGAGCACGGCGTACAGACCCGACGGGCTCAGCACGATGTGGTCGAGCTTGTCGTCGTTCCCGCCGCCGCGGCCCGCGGCCGCCACGTCGTGCCACACCGTGAAACCCATGCCGAGGTCGGAGACCACGCGGGCGGTGGCCTCTTCGGCGAGCGCATCGGCCAGCATCCGACGCAGTTCGCGCGGCGCCGAGCGCACCAGGGCGGGGTCATACGGGTCGGGGAGGGGGACACCCCGGCCGACCCACTCGCGCATGAGCTCGAGGTAGCGCTCACGGCGCCAGCCGCCCGGCTGGCCGTGCGAGCGTGCCTTCGGCCGGGTGTCGGCCGGGCGGGCCGGCGGCTTCCACCCCGACCAGTCGGCCGGCGGCGGCGTCGCGCCGAAGCCGTGCCCGCGGTCGTAGGCGGCGCGGGCCTCGGCGGTTCCCACGAGTTCCCACGCGCGCTGCACGCTGATGAAGACGGCCGAGTCGCCGCCCGTGTCGGGGTGCGTCTGGCGCAGGCGCAGTCGGTACGCCTTGCGCAGCGCCTCCACGTCGACGTCCGGTTCGACGCCGAGCACCTGGTAGGCAGACGCGGAGAGGGGACTGTCGAACACCGCGCCTCCCCTGCCGATACGAGCGTGGCCGCCCTGAGCGGCTTACAGGTTACCGGTCGCGGATCATGCGAAGGCTCAGCGCCGGCTCAGCGGGGCGGCTCGCCGTGTCGACCTACGGCCCGCGCTCCTCGGCCCGCGCTCCTCGGCCGCGGTCACGACCAGAGCGGGATGCGCGGGCTGTGCCGGAGCGCTTCGTCGGCGCGTTCCGCGGGGACCTCGGCGAGGGTGCCGGGGTTCCATTTCGGGTTGCGGTCCTTGTCCACGAGCTGCGCGCGGATGCCCTCGCGGAGGTCGTGCTGGGTGGTCGCGGACCACATCACGAGCGCGTACTCCTGCGCGAGTGCGGCGCGGAGGTCGGGAAGCTCGCGCGCCGCGCGGACGGCGGCGAGCGTCACCGCGAGCGCGGTGGGCGAGAGCTGCTCGAGCGTGTCGGCGGCAGCGGAGGCGGCATCCTCATCGCGTCGGCGCAGCCGTTCGATGATGCCCGACACGGTGTCGGCCGAGAACGCGTCGTCGATCCACTCGCGCGCCGCCTCGAGGGGCCCCGGCTCGACGGACTCGTCGAACAGGAGCACGAGTTCGGTCGGGCTGGCGGGGTCGGCCCTCGTCTCGAGCGCTTCGGCGAGGGAGGGAAGCCGGTCGGAGGGGACGAAGTGGTCGGCGAAGCGGGCGTAGATCGCGTCGGATGCCGTCATCGACGCGCCGGTCAGGCCCAGGTACTCGCCCAGCCGGCCGGGGGCGTGCGCGAGCAGCCACGTGCC
>NZ_DATMIO010000138.1:0-23485 GCF_035554235.1 Microbacterium sp.
GAACACCCCGACCTCGTCGGGGAGCACGGCCGCCGCCGGCGAGGCCATTAAAGCGAGCGTGCTCGCGACGGCGAGGATGCCGAGCGCAGCGGCGCTGCGCCGGTGCCATCCGGTTCTTCGCGCAGGAGGCCGTGCTGTCGAAGCGGCTGCCATGCGCTCGATCCTAGAGCGAAAGTCCTGGTCGCGGGGGTGAATTCACCACGCGGCCCATCTGCGGAACGCTCAGGAAGCGAGCAGCCGCCGCAGGTGCGTCCCGACCGCGGTCGTCTCGATGAGGAAGCCGTCGTGCCCGAAATCGCTCGAGATGACGACCGCCCGGTCACCGTCGAGGGCGCCGGGGATGCCCCGCGCGATGCGGTGCTGGCCGTCGATGGGAAACAGGCGGTCGCTGTCGATGCCCAGCACGAGCGCCTTCGCGCTCACGCGGGCGAGCGCGTCTTCGACGCCGCCGCGCTCACGGCCGATGTCGTGCGAGTTCATCGCCTCGACGAGCCGGATGTAGGCGTTCGCGTCGAAGCGACGCGTGAAGCGGTTGCCGTGGAAGTCGATGTAGGACTCGACGGCGAAGCGGCCGCCGTGACCGAGCGGGCTCACGCTCGATTGCCACGACCGCTGGAAGCGCTGGTTGAGCTCGGTGGGGCTGCGGTAGTTCAGCAGCGCCATCCGACGCGCGAGGGCGAGCCCGCGGTGCGGGCCGTCCCCGTCCGCCGCGTCGTAGTATTCGCCCCGCTGGAAGCGGGGATCGATGTGGATCGCCTCGAGCTGCACCGAGTTCAGGGCGATCTGGTCGGCGGTGTTCACGGGAGGGGCGGAGAGGATGCCGACACGGGACACGCGGTCGGGCAGGCCGACCGCCCACTCGAGTGCGTGCATGCCGCCCATCGAGCCGCCCACGACGGCCGCCCACGTGTCGATGCCCAGGGCATCGGCGAGCCGCGCCTGCGCCGCGACCTGGTCGCGGATCGTGAGATACGGAAAGCGGGACGCCCACTCGTAGCCGTCGGGTGCGATGCTCGCGGGACCCGTCGAGCCCTGGCATCCGCCCAGCATGTTCGGGGCGACCACGAACCACTCGTCGGTGTCGATCGGGGCGCTGGGACCGACGATGTCGTCCCACCACCCGCTCGTCGCATGCCCCGGCGTGGCGGGGCCGCGCACGTGGCTGTCGCCCGTCAGGGCGTGCAGCACGAGCACGGCGTTGTCGCGGTCGGCGTTGAGCTCACCCCACGTCTCGAAGGCGAGGCGGAACCCGGGCAGCTCGTGACCGCCCTCGGTGCGGAACGCCCCGAAGGCGGCGAAGCGCCGGTCGCCGGCGGGATCGCCGTCACGCCACGCGCCGGTCGCGGGGGGACGGCCGAGCAGCATCCGGGCATCGGCCTCGGTCACCGGTGCCGAGGGCACGGTGTCTTCGGATGTCTGCCAGTCCATCCCCTCATTCTCCTGGGCTGCCGGTGACGAAGGGACGCGTGTTACGGATGCCGGGCGCAGGAGCCCTAGGCGCGCGCGGCCTCCGACACGCGGCGCGCGGCGCCGAGTGCCTGCTCCAGGTCGGCCTTCAGGTCGTCGATGTTCTCGAGCCCGACCGAGAGGCGCACCAGGCCCGGTGTGACACCGGAGGTGAGCTGCTGCTCGGGCGTCAGCTGCGAGTGCGTCGTCGAGGCCGGGTGGATCACGAGCGAGCGCACGTCGCCGATGTTGGCGAGGTGGCTGAACAGCGTGAGCGAATTGACGAACTCGCGACCGGCCTGCACGCCGCCCTTGAGCTCGAACGAGAGCACCGCGCCGACCCCCTTGGGTGCGTACTCGTTCGCCTTCGCGTACCAGGGCGAGGTGGGCAGGCCGGAGTAGTTGACGGAGGCCACATCATCCAGGTTCTCGAGCCACTCGGCGATCTCCTGTGCGTTCTGCACGTGACGCTCGATGCGCAGCGACAGCGTCTCGATGCCCTGGATCAGCAGCCACGCGCTCTGCGGCGAGATCGCGGAACCGAGATCGCGCAGCAGCTGCACGCGCGCCTTGATGATGTAGGCCAGTCCGTCGCCGACGGCGGCGGTGTACGACGCGCCGTGGTAGCTGGGGTCCGGAACCGTGAGACCCGGGAACTTGTCGACGTTCTTCGACCACTCGAACGTCCCGCCGTCGACGATGATGCCGCCGATGACGGTGCCGTGACCGCCGAGGAACTTGGTCGCCGAGTGCACGACGATGTCGGCGCCGAACTCGAAGGGCTTGATGAGGTACGGGGTCGCGATCGTGTTGTCGACGATGAGCGGGATGCCGTTGGAGTGCGCGACGTCGGCGACGAGACGGATGTCGAGGATGTTGATCTTCGGGTTGCCGATCGTCTCGGCGAAGAACAGCTTCGTGTTCGGGCGGACGGCGGCCCGCCACTCCTCGGCGTCATCCTGGTTCTCGACGAACGTGACGTCGATGCCGAGCTTGCGCAGCGTGTACTTGAACAGGTTGTACGTGCCGCCGTAGATCGACGACGACGAGACGATGTGATCGCCGGCCTCGGCGATGTTCAGCACGGCGAAGGTCTCGGCGGCCTGACCGCTGGCCACGAGGAGGGCACCGGTGCCGCCCTCGAGCGCGGCGAGGCGCTCTTCGACGACGGCCTGCGTCGGGTTCTGGATGCGCGTGTAGATGTTGCCGAACTCGGCGAGCGCGAACAGGTTCGCGGCGTGCTCGGCGTTGTCGAAGACGTACGAGGTCGTCTGGTAGATCGGTGTCGCACGAGCCTTGGTGACCGGGTCGGGCTGGGCGCCCGAGTGGATCTGCTTGGTCTCGAAACGCCAGTTCTCGGCTGCGGACATGGTGTGGGCTCCTGCGTACGTGGGGTCGAATCGGGCGACCAGCCCGGTTCTGCCACGGTACGGCGGGGCCGTCTTGTCGACAATGAGCGGGACATGTGACGTAACACGGTCGGGCGTCGCTTCGGGGGCGCGCGGGTACCGTGGAGGCATGACGACGCGACGTGCTGTGGTGACCGGTGCCAGCTCCGGGATCGGGGAGGCGACGGTGCGCGCCCTCCGGGCGAGCGGGTGGGATGTCGTCGGTGTGGCGCGCCGCGCCGACCGGCTCGCCGCCCTCGAGGCCGAGACCGGAGCCGGCGCGTTCGCGGCCGACCTGACGGCCCAGGCCGACGTCGACGCCCTGGCCGCGTGGCTGGAGGAGTCCGGCCCCGTGCACGCGCTCGTGCAGGTGGCCGGCGGCGCCCGGGGCACCGATCGCGTCGAGAGCGGGCGGGCCGAGGACTGGGCGTGGATGTTCGAGGTGAACGTGCTGGCGACGCAGCGGGTCGTCGCCGCACTCCTGCCCCTGCTTCGCCGCGCCGCCGACGCCGACGGGCACGCCGACACGGTGTTCGTGACGTCGACCGCGGCGCAGACCGCGTACCCGGGCGGCGCGGGGTACAACGCGGCGAAGGCCGGCGAGGCGATGATCGCCCATGCGCTGCGGCTCGAACTCAACGGCGAGCCCATCCGCGTCGTGGAGATCGCCCCCGGCATGGTGCACACCGAGGAGTTCACGCGCAACCGGCTCGGAGGCGACCAGAACGCGGCCGAGAAGGTGTACGAGGGCGTCGAGCAGCCGCTCGTCGCCGGCGACGTCGCCGACGTCATCGCGTACGCCCTCAATGCGCCGGGTCACGTCAACCTCGACATGATCACGATGCGTCCCGTCGCGCAGTCCGCACAGCACCTGCTCGCCCGGGGCGCGCTGTCGGTGCGCCCCCGCTGATGGCGATGACCCTGCCCCAGCTGGCGGAGGCCGGCCTGGTCGACCCGGGCTGGGCCGAGGCGCTCGCGCCCGTGGGCCCCGACATCGCCGCGCTCGGCGAGCGCCTCCGCGGCGAGGTCGCGGCGGGCCGTTCCTACCTTCCGGCGGGCGACCGCGTGCTGCGCGCTTTCCAGCAGCCGCTCCACGACGTTCGGGTGCTCATCGTCGGACAGGATCCGTACCCGACGCCGGGCCACCCCATCGGGCTGTCGTTCGCCGTCGAACGGCATGTGCGCCCGCTTCCCCGCAGCCTCGGCAACATCTACCGGGAATTGGCCGATGACCTCGGCATCGAACCGGCCCCGCACGGTGACCTCTCCGCGTGGTCGGATCAGGGCATCATGCTGCTCAACCGCGTGCTGACCGTGGCGCCCGGGGCGCCGGCATCCCATCGCGGCTGGGGGTGGGAGAAGGTGACCGAGCATGCCATCCGCACCCTCGTCGCCCGTGACCGCCCGCTCGTCGCGATCCTGTGGGGGCGGGATGCCGCGAACCTACGGCCGCTGCTGGGCTCCACGCCGATCGTCGAATCGGCGCATCCGTCCCCCCTCTCCGCCAGCCGCGGCTTCTTCGGCTCGCGGCCGTTCTCGAGGGCGAACGAACTGCTCGCCGCGCAGGGCGCCGACCCGGTCGACTGGCGCGTCGCGGCGTAGGCTGGTCGCCGTGCTCGAGGAGGAATACCAGAGGCCGCGCCGCCTGCCGCGGCACCTGCGCGCGCCGTCCGGGGGCGAGCGGCCGTTCTCGTTCGAGCTGCGTCCCGCCGAGGCGCGGGACATCCCCGACATCCGCGAGATCTACAACTACTACGTCACCAACTCTGTGGTCACCTTCGACGAGAAGCGCTGGACGCTCGCGCAGTGGCGCGAGAAGTTCGAGCACCTGCAGAAGCTCGGGATGCCGTTCCTGGTCGCCGAGTCGCCGACCGGCCAAGTGCTCGGCTACGCGCTCGTGCAGCCGTGGTCGGGCAAGACGGCGTACCGCTTCACGGTCGAGAACTCGATCTACCTGGGTCCGAGTGCGGCCGGCAAGGGCCTCGGGCGGGCGCTGCTCGAAGGGCTCATCGAGGCGTGCGAGGCGGCCGGCATCCGCGAGATCGTGGCGGTCATCAGCGACAAGGGCGCCGAGGCATCCGTCGCCCTGCACGAGAAGCTGGGCTTCGAGGAGGTCGGGCGCATGGGCCGCGTCGGGTTCAAGTTCGGGCGCTGGCTCGGCACCATCTCGCTGCAGAAGCACCTGAAGCCGCAGAAGAAGCGCACGCTGTTCGGGCGCTGACCTCGTCGGCAGCGCTCACTGCTCGATTCGGCGGCCTTTGGGGCTGGGCGACGGTGCCGGTTTGTCGAACGAGCGCACCTCGTCGACGAGTTCGCGCCACGGGCCCTGCACCGCGCGGTCGGGGAGCTTCGCCTCCTTCGCCTCCGGTCCGCGGTGGGCCTCGATGTTCCACACGAACCGGTCCGCGCCGCCTTGACCGACCGTCGCGGAGTCCCACGGGCACTCCTCGATCAGCGCGATCCAGCGGGGTTCCTCCTTCGGGGGAGGCTCGGCACGCCACTCCCGCCGCACTCCCGCGATGCCGCCGGTGCGGACGACGATCACGACGATCGCGGATGTCGTGGCCTGGCCATCGTCAGGGTTGGGTGAGCTCATCCTCGATCACGCCGACGCCGATCCAGCCCGCCCGAACCGCGCGCGTCTCCTCCGAATCCTCACCGTACTCCGCCGCGGCGGCGCGCAGGGTGGCGTCGGCGAACTCCGAGAACGTCGCGGTCGGCGGCAGATCGCCGGTCAGCGTGCGGTACCAGATGCGCCCGGCGCGCTCCCACGCGTGCCCGCCCAGTTCGGCCGCCGTGAGGTAGAACGCGCGATTGGGGATGCCGGAGTTGATGTGCACCCCGCCGTCGTCGTCGGTCGTGCGCACGTAGCCGTCCATGTGCGCGGGTTGCGGGTCGCGGCCCAGCACGTCGTCGTCGTACGCCGTGCCCGGCGCCCGCATCGAGCGCAGGGCCCGGCCCTCGACGGCATCCGTGAAGACCCCCTCCCCGATGAGCCACGTGGCCTCGTCGGCCGTCTGGCCGAGCGCGTGCTGCTCGGTCAGAGCGCCGAAGACGTCAGACATCGACTCGTTGAGCGCACCGGACTGGCCTTGGTAGACCAGCCCGCCCTCCCGCTCGGTGACGCCGTGGGCGAGTTCGTGGGCGATGACCGACAGCGAGCCGGTGAACCCGCGGAACACCTCGCCGTCGCCGTCACCGAAGACCATCCGCTCGCCGTCCCAGAACGCGTTGTCGTAATCGCGGCCGTAGTGCACCGTCGCATCCAGCGCGGCGCCCTGGGCATCGATCGAGTCGCGGCCGTAGGCATCCCAGAAGAAGTCGTACGTGGAACCCAGCCCGTCGAACGCCTCGTTCACTGCGGAATCGGCCACCGGCGGATCGTCCTCCCCCCGCACCACCTCGCCGGGCAGATGCTCGAGACCCTTCGCATCGCTGATCGTGCGGTTGGGTGCCGGCGCCGGTTCGGCCACGAGCGCGCCGCCGTCGACCGACAGCCGCAGGCGCGTGCGCTCGCGCCGCAGATTCGGGTCGACGGCGAGCGTCTTCCGCGCGGCCTTCGCGGCCCGCGCGAACCGGGGCTCCGCGGCCGCGGCGATGCGGGCGAGAAGGTACGGCGGAACGATCGCGTGGGGGAGGCTGCGCATGATTCGAGGCTACGGGTGGCCCATGACATCGGGGTGGCGGCGTCGCGAACTTCGGAGAATGTCGCGAACTTCGGAGGTCTCGGGCGGAAATCGCCGAGCACGGTGACATTCGCCGATCTTGGTGCCGCGGGCTGGACGCAGACGAATGGATGCCGGCGTCCGGTCAGGCCGTACCGGTGTCGATGACCGGGATCGAGGCGAGGAGGCGCTTCGTGTACGCCTCGCGGGGTGCGAGGAGCACGGCATCCGTCGCCCCCTGCTCGATGATCCGCCCGTCCTTCATCACGGCGACGTGGTCGCACAGGCTCTGCACCACGCCGATGTCGTGGGAGACGAGGAGCAGGGTGAGTCCGTCGCGGGCGCGCAGCTCGGCCAGCAGCTCGAGGATCTGCGCCCGCACCGTCACATCGAGGGCCGAGAGGGGCTCGTCGCCGACCAGCACGCGAGGGCGATGCGCGGTCGCGCGGGCGAGCGCGATGCGCTGCCGCTGCCCGCCGGAGAACTCGTGCGGATAGCGGTCGGCCATGGATGCCTCGAGCCCGACCTCCCCGAGCACCTCACGCACGCGAGCCCGCCGGTCTCCCGGAATATCGAGCGCCCAGAGCGGCTCGCCCACGATGCGTCCGACGCTCATGCGCGGGTCCAGCGACGCGTACGGGTCCTGGAAGACGATGCCCGTCTGGCGGCGCAGCCAGTGCAGCGAGCCTGCGCTCGCCGCGGCATCCACCGGCCGCCCGTCGAACCGGATCGTGCCCGCCGTCGGAGTGTCCAGCGCCATCAGCAGGCGCACGAGCGTGGACTTGCCCGAGCCGGACTCGCCGATGACGCCGACCGCGGACCCGTCGCCGATGTCGATGTCGGCGTCCTCGAGCGCGGTCGTGGACCGCGTCTTCGCGAACAGCGTGTCGCGGGGCAGGGGATACCGGCGGGTCAGGCCCCGTGCCTGGATCAGCGCGCTCACTCCGCACCACCCGGCCGCCACAGGGTCGCCGTCGCGTCGCGCAGGAGGCCCTGCGTGATGACCGACCGCGGCGCGGAGAGGAGCTGGGCGACCGGGGCCTCCTCCACGACCCGCCCGTGTTCCAGCACGACGCCGTGCGTAGCGATCTGCGAGAGCACGGCGAGGTCGTGGGTGATGAAGACCAGCGACATCCCGGCGTCCTCGACGAGCGAGAGCAGAAGCTCGAGGATCTCGGCTTGGATCGTGACGTCGAGCGCCGTGGTCGGCTCGTCGGCGATCAGCAGCCTCGGCTCGCACGCGAGCGCAATGGCGATCGCGACGCGCTGGCGCTGGCCGCCCGAGAGCTGATGGGGATACCGCTTCACGATCGAGGCGGGATCGGGGAGCGACACGCGCTCGGCGGCCGCGATCGCCCGAGCCCGCGCCTCTGCCCTCGGGATGGCGTTGTGGATGCGGATCGACTCGGCGATCTGGCGGCCGACCGTGCGGATGGGGTTCAGGGCCGTGCGCGGCTCCTGGAACACGATGCCGATCTCGTCGCCGCGGAGCCCGGCGAGCTCCGCGTCCGGCATCCCGATCAGCTCGGTGCCGTTCCAGCGGACGCTCCCTCCGGCCGTGGCGCCTTCGGGCAGGAGGCCGAGGATGGCGAGGGCGGTGAGCGACTTGCCGGATCCGGACTCGCCGATCAGCCCGACCCGGGCTCCGTCGGGCACGGCGAACGAGATCCCGTCGACGACCCGTCGCCCATCGATGTCGACGGTCAGATCGCGCACCTCGAGGCTCACGAGACCACCGCCGGCACATGGCGGATCGAATCGCGGGGCGGATGCAGGGGATCCTTGCCCCGCGACAGCGTCGGGTCGGTCGCCTCGCGCAGGGCGTCGCCGAGCAGGTTGAGCCCCAGCACGGTGAGCGTGATGGCGAGGCCGGGCCAGATCACCGAGAGGGGGTGCACGGCGATGTAGCGCTGCAGGTCTGCGAGCAGCAGGCCCCACGAGGGCTCGGTGACCGAGGCGCCGAACCCGAGGTACGACAGGCCGGCCTCGGCGAGCACCGCGACGGCCATCGACCACGACAGCTGCACGATGAAGACCGGCGCGACGTTGGGCAGCAGATGCCGGGTGAGGTTCTGGACGGGCGAGAGGCCCGAGGCCCGCCCGGCGAGCACGAACTCGCTGTGCAGCACGCGGCGCAGCTCGGGGCGCGTGACGCGGGCGATGTTGACGCCGAAGCCGATGCCCACCGACCAGATCACGACCCAGAGCGATCCGCCCCACACTGCCGAGATCATCATCGCGATGATCAGCACGGGGAAGGCGATCAAGACGTCGATGAGCACCGCGACCCACTCGCGCACCCACCGCGTGGTCAGGGCCCCGAGCGCGGCGAGGGATACCCCCACGGCGGTGGCGACGAGCCCCGCCCCGACCGCGACGAACACCGTCGTGCGCGCGCCGGCGAGGACGAGGCTCAGGATGTCGCGCCCCGCCCCGTCGGTGCCGAGCAGGTGCGGCCAGCTCGGCAGCGCCCATCGATCGGCGATGTCGATCGAGCGTGGATCGAACGGTGTCCAGAACGTCGCGACGATCGCCGTGGCGACGATCACGGTCACCACGATCAGCCCGAAACGGCCGGTGGAGAGCCCCCAGAGCCGGCGGATCCAGAGCCCGCGAGTGCCGGCCCCCACCGCGTGTCCCAGTTGGGCCGCTTCCGAGGGGTCGCTTTCCGGCCCATCTGGGACGCGGGAGGCGTTGGTCACGATGCCTCCCTCTGCCGGGGATCGATGAGGCGATGGATCAGGTCGACGAGGAAGCCGACGACGAGCACGAAGCCCGTCAGCACGAGGAGCTCTCCCTGCACCTTCACGAGGTCGCGCGCGCCGACGTCGGCGACCAGCATCCGCCCGATGCCCGGCAGGGTGAACAGCTGCTCGATGATGACGGCGCCGACGATGATGCCGGCGACCTGCAGGCCGAGCACCGTGATGACCGAGAGTCCCACGTTCGGCAGGCCGTGCCGGATGAGCGCCTGGTTGCGGGTGAGCCCCTTGGCGGCGGCGGTGCGGACGTAGTCCTGGCCGACGGCCTGCAGTGTCGCGCTGCGCACGAAGCGCATCAGCATGGCACCCTCGACGATGCCGATCGTGATGGCGGGGAGGATCAGCGATGTGAACGCGAGCCACGGGGTCGACCAGCCGGTGCGGGGGAAGCCCTGGGCGGGAAGCCAGCCGAGCCCCACGGCGAACACCACCACGAGCATCATTCCGGCCCAGACGACGGGCACGGCCGCGAGGGCCTGGGCGCCGACCGAGAGCACGGTGCCGCCGCCCTTGCCGCGACGCATGGCCGAGACCACGCCGAGCGGCACGCTGAAGAGCACCGCGATGACCAGCGCCATGACGCCGAGCGGCACCGTGACCTTCGCCTTCGCCGCGAGCTCCGCCGCGACCGATGACCCGGTGAGCATCGAGGACCCCAGGTCGCCGCGGAGGACGCCGCCGATCCAGTCGAAGTACTGCGCCGCCAGCGACTGGTCGAGACCGAGCCGCTCGCGGATGGCATCCACCTGTGCGGGTGTGCCCTGCGTGCCGGCGATGAGCTGTGCGACATCGCCCGGCAGAACCCGCAGCGTCAGGAAGATCAGCACGCTGGCCACCACCAGCCCCACCAGCAGCAGGACCAGCCTCGTCAGCGCATAGCGGATCACGGCCGCGACACCCTACAGAGAGACCACTATCGCGAGACGGTCACTTCGGCGAGATCGATGCGCGAGTTGATCGAGTCGACGGGGAATCCGGAGATACCGGGAGCGAGTGCGGTGATCGTCTGGCCGTTGTAGAGCCAGTCGGCCGCGTGATCCTCCGACACGATGCGGGCGGCCTTCGCCAGCAGGTCGGCCGACTCGTCGGGATCGACCGTCGTGAGCGCCTCGGCGTAGAGCGCCTGCACCTCGGCGTTGTCGTAGCCGAAGTAGTAGTCGGGGTTGGCGAAGTTGCCGAAGTCCCGCGGCTCGACGTGCAGCACGAAGCTGAGTTCGTAGTCCTTGTTCGTGTAGACATCCTGAAGCCACGTCGCGAACTCGACGGATTCGACGGTCAGTGTCACGCCGATGTCGTTGTAGTCCGAGACGAGCACCTGCGGCACCGTGGTGCCGTAGAACGAGGGAATCGTGAGGGTCAGCTCGAGGTCTTCGACACCCGCCTCGGCCAGCAGCTCCTTCGCCCGTTCGGGATCGTACGAGATGACGTCGGAGAGGTCCTCGTAACCGGGGTCGAGGCGGGGGATCGGCCCATACAGCGTGGACCCGCCGCCGAGCGCCTCGACGAGCGCGTCGTGGTCGACCGCGAGGCGGAGCGCCTCGCGTACGCGCACGTCATCGAGAGGCGCCTTCGTGTTGTTGAACGCGAGCGTGCCCTTGTCGGTGGTCTTGCCCTTGGTGAGGGCGAAGCCGCTGTCCGCGAGCTGCGACGCGAGGTTCGGGTCGACGGCCGTCAGCACGTCGAGGCTGCCATCGAGGGCGGCGTTGACGCCGGCCGTGAAATCCGGGATGTACTGGAAGACGACCTCGGCGACCTGGGGGGCCTCGCCCCAGTACGCGTCGCTGCGCACGAACGTGATGCTGTCGCCCTGGCTCCAGCGCTCGAGGGCGAAGGGGCCGGTGCCGTTGGCATCGGTCTTCAGGTCGGTCGGGTCGCCCGCCTTGAACACGAGCCCGGCGGGCGTCGTGAGCGTGAAGAGGAAGTTCTGGTTCGGCTCGATGAGGGTGATGACCACCGTGGCGGGGTCGGGCGAGACGATCGAGGCGACGCCGGCGAAATCGCCGTGGCCGACGATGGTCTCGTCGTCCTTCACCTGGGTGAGCGACGTCACGACGTCCTCGACGGTGAGCGGCTCGCCGTTGTGGAAGACGATGCCCTCATTGAGCGTGAAGGTGTAGGTCAGGCCGTCGTCCGACACCTCGAAGTCGCTCGCGATCGCCGGGACGATCTCGCTGTCCTGCGTGCGCGAGACGAGCCCCTGATAGACGTTGTCGATGAGCACCTGCTCGAGGGCTGCGCCGCTGGTGTGGCGGATGTCGAGATTGTCGGGCTCGAGCACCAGGCCGACCGTCAGCGCGGCGTCCGGGTCGAGGGTCCCGGTCGCGGTCGGCGTCGCTGCGGGCGTGCCGGTGCACGCGCTCAGAACGAGCACTGCGGCCGCGGCCGCGGCGGCGAGGGAGGTGCGGCGGAACATGTGGGATTCCTTTCGGGATGCCGCGACATCGGTTGCTGTCCGTGCAGCGGCGGGCACTCGGGGCGGGATTCAGCCTATGGTCGGGGGTCGGGGGGTGGGGCGCGGTTACGAACAACGACGCGGGCGCGTCATGCGTTCCCGGAAGCCTCGTAGGCGTCGCGGACGAGGGCGGCCAGTTCTACCGGCGCGTACTCCTGCACGTTGTGCCCGGCGGGAACGGTGACGATGTCGGCCGACGGCACGCGGCGGGAGAACTCCTCGGCATCCGCTTCGCTGACGTAGCCCCGATCTCCCCGGATCAGCGTGATCGGCGCCACGGTGCGGGCGAGGTCGTCCCAGCCGCTCGGCCCGACCGTCGGGGGAGCGGCCGGCCCCGCGACCCCCGCGTCGCCCGTCGCCGGCGCGAGGGCGGCCGCGGCGAGATGCGCGAAGTGGTGCTTCCACTCGACGCGTCCGTCGGCGCGCACCCGCGAATTGAAGAAGACACCGCGCTCGGCGGCGCGGGGCGAGCCCCCGAGCCCGAACGACAGCGCGCGTTCGACGAGCTCGTCGCGGGTCGCCCAATCGGTCGGGCCCGCGAAGAACTCGCGCAGCTGCGAAGGGCCCGCGGAGGTGTCGATGCCGGGCGTGATGTCGACGACGACCGCCCCGCGGACCAGTTCCGGAGCGGATGCCGCGAGGCTCCCCGCCGTGAGCCCGCCCAGGGACTGCCCGACGACGAGCTGCGGGGCGTCGGTCCATGCGCGGATGCCCGCGGCGACGTCGGGCGCGAGCGTGCGGGGGGAGTAGTCGATGTCGTTCCGCCACGACGAGTCGCCGTGCCCCGGCAGGTCGATCGCGAGGGCAGGGAGCCCGAGCGCCACGATCGTCGTATCCCACGTGTGGGCGTTCAGTCCCGCGCCGTGGAGGAACGTCACGACGGGGGACTCCGTGCCGTAGCGCAGCGCGCTGAGCGTGCGACCGTCGGCGAGGGTGAGCGTCAGGCGCTCGCCCGCGGGAACCGTGAAGGCGCCTCCCAGTTCTTCGGCCTGCTCGGGCAGGAACGAGAATTCGTCGAAGGTGTGTGGGCCGGTCGGGGTGTGTGGGCCGGTCGGGGCGGAGGCCATGCGTCATCCTTAGGGACGGGGAGCGAGCGTCGCTACATTGTCCGCCCTTCCGGGCCTGCGCGCGTAATCGAATTGCAGAGTGCCCAATCCTGGTTGACGTTTGCTTGTCGGTTAGTGGTCGTTTGCCCAGCAATGATGCGCACAGTGATTTCTCGAGCGTAGGGCACGGCGCGTCCCGGCTTCGGCTGCGCCCTGCCCAGCTCCCGACCAGCACCCGCCCAGCGCGATGCCCAGCGCCCGCGCCCGCGCCCGGATCGGCCCATAGGCTGGGCTCATGACCGAGCAGCGCGTGCACCTCTCCCGTTCCGAGCCGGAGGCCTACCGGACGCTCGAGGCTTTCACGAAGACCGTGTACGCGATTGCGAAGGCGAACGGCATCGACACCCGGCTCAAGGAGTTCGTCCTGCTGCACGTCTCCCAGCTGAACGGCTGCGCGTTCTGCGTGCGCGTGCACGTCGATCGCGCGCTCAAGGCCGGGATCACCGCGGACGAGATCGCACAGCTGGCCGCCTGGCGGGACTCCGGCGTCTTCACCGACCGCGAGCGAGCCGCGCTCGAGCTCGCGGAGGCGTTCACCTTCATCCACGAGGCGGGAATCCCGGATGACGTGTACGACCGCGTCGGCGGCGTTCTGAGCGAGAAGGAATACGTGGGGGTCAGCTGGCTCTGCGTCTCCATCAACGCCTTCAACCGCGTGGCCATCGCGGGCCGCTATCCCGTTCCCCCACGGACCGAGGAATGACCGGCGACGCGATCGGCTCGCTCATTCCGGGTGCGGTCAACTTCCGCGACACCGGCGGACTGCCGGCGGGCGACTCGGTGACCCGATCGGGCGTGTTGTACCGGTCGGGCAACCTCGCACACCTCGAGGCCGAGGGCATCGCCGCGCTGCGGGCCCTGGGCGTCCGACGGATCATCGACCTGCGGGCCGACGACGAAGTGCGGTACGCCCCCAGCCGCATCGAGGGCCTCGACGTGGAGACGATGCGGGTGCCGCTGTTCCTCGGGTCTGTCACGTCCTTCTTCGAGCGCGACACCTCCCTCACCGAGATGTACCGCGCCATGGTGGACGATTCCGGCGACCGCGTCGTCGATGTCGTGCGGGGACTGCTGGGCGATCAGCCCGTGCTCGTGCACTGCACCGTGGGCAAGGATCGCACGGGCGTCATCGTCGCGCTGGCGCTCGCTGCCGCGGGCGTCGACGACGACGCCGTCATCGCCGACTACGCCCGCACGGAGGGAATGCTGCCCGAGTGGCGCAACCGGGACGTCGTCCGATGGTTGAAGACGATGCACCCCGAAGCCCAGCACCTCGAGGAGCTGGCGACGCGCTCCCCGGCACGTGTCATGAGTGAGCTGCTCGCCGACCTGACGAGCCGCTTCGGCTCGCCGGCCGACTACCTGCGGGCGAGCGGCCTGGGCGACCACGAGCTGGACGAGCTCCGCCGGGTGCTCATCGCGTCGTCATGAAAATGTCGCGTCGTGAACTATCGCGTCGTCATGAAGTGAAGCAAGGTTAGGCATGCCTATGCTTCGCGCTATACTGGTCTCGCCATGACCAACAACACCGAGCACAACGCGGCGGCCTGCCGGGCCAGCCGGCACACGCGCGTGCAGCACCTCATCACGGCCGACGAGCATTCGCTCGTCGACCTCGAGGTCCTGCTTGCGACCCTGCCCCTGTGCTCCACCGGCCGCATCTTCGTCGAGGTCGGCACGGCCGACGAGATCGTCGATCTCCCCGCCCCCGCGCGTATGACGGTCACGTGGCTGGACCGTTCCCGTCGCTCGGGAGAGCCCGGAACCGGTCGCGGCTGCGCACCGGGCGTTGCCCTCGCACGCGCCGTCACCGCGTGGGCCGACGAGATGCTGTGTGCCGACGACGACCACGGCACTTCGACTCCTTCGTCGCTCAGTACAGGCACCCGGGTGTTCCTCCTCGGCGGCTACCTCGGCACGGCCGACATCGTCGATCACCTCACGTCGTCGCTCGGTGTGCCCGCGGAGGCCATCCACACCCCCGAGCGCTTCGGCCTGCTCACCGCCCGCTGAGCCCGCGCGGCACGTAGTTGCCGTCCTCCAGGCCCGCCTCGATCTCGAAGCGGTTGCGCAGCGGATCCCGCCCCGCGAGCGTGTAGAGCACGGGCATCAGGATGCCGTAGCGCTGCCACTGCCGCTTGTGCACCGCCTCGTGCCGGAGGATCCGCTCGGTCGCCGCGTGCCTGCCGTCGCCCGTGAGGAAGCATCCGCCCACGCACACACCGCCGCGCGGGAACGCCCAGCGCGGCATCCCCCGGAAGACCCAAAGGCCGCTCCGGCGCTCGATCCTGCCGGTGCTCCAGAGCGTGCCCCACACCCAGCCCACCGTGCATCCGTACCAGTAGCCGAGGCGGCTGATGGGCGAATCGAGCAGGATGCCGGGGATCAGGCGCTCGATGCGCTCGCTCCTCGCGACGGCCTTCGTCGCCGCGGCGCGCCATCCTGGAGGGGGAGCGGCGGGCCTCACGCGAGGGCACCGACGATGCGGAGGATCGCCCCGAGGTCGTCGATCGCGGCGGCGGGCGTCGACGGCGAGAATCCGGTGATCGCGGCTCCCGCCAGGGGAACCTCCGCCCGCAGCGCGCCGATCGCCGCGACGAGCTGCGCCACCGTGAGCCCGAAGGGCTGCGCGGATGTCACCCCCGAGATCTCGGACGGGTCGAGCACGTCGAGATCGACATGGACGAACACCCTCCCCGCGCCGGTCGCGCGCACCGCCCCGGCCAGCGAGCCCGCCTCGGCGAACGCGTCGGCAGCCACCGCGGTCAGCGCGTGCGCGGCGGCATACTCCTGTTCCGCGTCGTCGAAAGAGCGCGTGCCGGCGAGCACGACGCGTGAGGGCGGCACCAGCCCCGGCTCGAGCGTGAGTCCCCGCACGCCCTCACCGAGAATTGCGCGCAGGACCATTCCGCCGAACGCGCCGGACGGCGACGTCTCGGGGCTGTGGAGGTCGGGGTGGGCGTCGAACCAGACCACGGCGAGGTCGTTCCCCTGCGCGGCGGCGTGGGCGACCGCCCCGACCGAGACTCCGCAGTCGCCGCCGACGAGCAGCACGGGTTCGGTGAGCGGGGCAAGGGCCTCATCGACGAGCGCGCGCGTGCGCAGCAGGGCGCTCAGCCGGTGCAGGCCGGTGCCCAGCGACTCGCCGGCCTCGGAGGGCACGTCGAGCACGGTGGTCGCCGAGCGCGGGAGGTCGTCGGCGATGGCGTGGGCGCCGTCGCCGAGCCGCATCGCGCGCGCCGACGGGCTTCCCTGCCACTGGGGGACGACGAGGAATCGGGTCATTCGCCCATCCTGCCGCACGCGGGGCACGAGCAGCTCTCCGAACCCGCACATGCCGACGGGCGCCGCCCCCAGAAGAGGGGCGGCGCCCGTCGGCATGTATACCCGGCGCTACGGGGTGTACGGCGCGCTGGGCGCGTCGATCGCGACCTGGGCGGGCGTGCCGCCGGCCTTCAGCGCGGCGAGGCGCGCCTCGACCTCCGTGAGCTCCCCGACATCCTCGAGGCTGTTGAACTGGGCGTCCAGGCTCGACGCGGCCAGCTCCTGCTTGCCGGCGGCGAGGGACTCCTGGCGGCGGATCTTGTCTTCGAAGCGTCCGAGCTCGCTCGTGGGATCGAGCACGTCGATCGACTTGACGGCATCGTGCACCTTGATCTGGGCCTCGGCGGTCTTGGCGCGGGCGAGAAGCTCGCTGCGCTTCGACTTCAGCTGTCCCAGCTTCTCCTTCATGCCGTTGAGGCCGTCCTTGAGCTTGTCGACGACCTCCGTCTGGGAGGCGATCGTGGGCTCGGCCGTACGCGCCTCGTTCTCGCTGCTGATCTGGCGCTGCAGCGCGATCTTGGCGAGGTTGTCGAACTTGTCGGCGTCGGCGGTGTGGCCGATCCCGCGCAGCTCGTCGGCCTTCTTGCTCGCGGCGAGGGCCTTGTTGCCCCACTCCGAGGCGGCCTGGATGTCTTCCTGGTGGTCGCGCTCGAGCAGGCGCAGGTTGCCGATGGTCTCGGCGATCGCGGACTCGGCGTCGGCGATGTTGTTCGTGTAGTCGCGCACGAGCTGGTCGAGCATCTTCTGCGGGTCCTCGGCGGAGTCGATCATCGCGTTGACGTTCGCCCTCAGGAGGGTGGAGATGCGGCCGAAGATGGACTGCTTTGCCATCATGTGGTTCCTTTCTGTCGAACTGCCTGGGTCTGTACGGATATCAGAGTGAAGTGAGGGGCGGATGCCGGTCGGTGCTGTGTCGCGTCGCTCAGAAGCGACCACCCCCTCGCCGGCCGCGCGTGCCGCCCCCGCCGAAGCTGCCGGGGCTCATTCGCCCGCCGCCGCCTCCGCCGAACATGCCGCCGAGGCCGCCGCCGGATGACCGGCCGCCACCACCGCCACCGCCACCGCCGAGCAGCGAGTTGATGATGAGGCCGCCGAGTACTGCGCCCATGACGTTGCCGCCGCCGCCGCTGCTGCCGCCGCCGAACATCCCGCCGCCCTGGGTTTCGAAGGCGCCGACATCGTTCTGTGCGTGCTGGATCGCCTGCCCGGCGAGCTGGTTGGCCCGCTGCGCGAGCGCGAGGGCCTGCTGTGGGTCGGATGCCTGGAGCTGCTGCGCCTGGACGAGGGAGGCCCCGGCCTCCGCCAGTCGCGTGCGGGCTTCGGCGCCGATCGCACCCCGGCGGGACACGATGTAGTCCTCGGCGGCGGAGACCTGCGCCTGTGCCTGGAGGATGCTCTGGCCGAGCATCTGCTGCGCGCGCTGCGCTTGCGCGGCGGCATCGCGGACGCCCTGGATGAGCGCATCGATCTGCGTGTTCGCCGCTTCGAGGCTCTGCAGCGCGAGCAGCGGGCGCCGCGCGGGCGCGGCCAGCAGTGTGCGGGCGCTGTCGATCTGCTGGCGGGTTGCGGCGATGACGCCGGCGAGGCGTCCGTCGGAGTCGGGGAGCGCGGATGCCGTGGCGATGTCGTGCTCGAGGTCCGCGATCAGCGCGGTCGCCTGCTTCTCGCCCTCCGCGAGGTCGGACCCGAGGTCGTCGATGGCCGTCTCGAGCAGCCGCGCCTGGGCGACGGCCTCTTCGGCGGCGCGGATGCCGACGGCCGCCTCGCCGCCCCTGCCCGCCCCGATGTCGCGCTCGGCCTCGGCGAGCTGCTCGTCGGCGAACGCGAGCCGCGACCGTGCCTGCTGGGGGTTGTCGGCGACCGTCGCGAGGGCGTCGGGGGAGTAGCGCTGCGACAGGGCCGCGAGCGACGCGTCGGCCTGCTCGATCGCCGCGCCCACCGCCGCCCGGTCGCCCTGCACGCGGGCGAGGGCCTCCGGCGCGTTCTGCTCGAGCTTGCGCAGGTCGTCGAACGCGGCCGCCTTCTCGTCGAGTCCCGTGTTGGCGTCGGCGCACAGCTGGATGATCTGCGCGTTCCATCCGCGCACCTGCTCCTCGGAGTCGGGGGTGCTGTCATCGAGCTGCTGCTTGATGGTGAACGCCTGCGACAGGTTCTGCTTCGCGGTGCTCAGCGCGGCTTCGAATTCGGTGGTCGCCGCGTCGCCGAATTGCGCCCGGGCGAAGCCGAGCTCCTCTTCGCTCGTCCTGACAGCGTCATCCGTCTGCACGAGCGCCGATCCGGCCTGACGTTCGAGGTCCGTGGTGCTGATCTGCTCGACCGGCTTCTGGCCGGGAGCTCCCGCACCGGCGCGCTTCCTGCGGCTGCGGATCACGAGCCAGACGACGAGGAGGATCCCGAGGCCGATGACCAGGACCCACAGGATGCCGGTGAACAGGCCGCTGCCGGCGCCGCCACTCCCGGCGCCGCCGACTCCCGCCCCGCCCCCGCCGGCCGCGCTCTCGAGACCGTCGGCCGCGGCATCCACTGCCCCCGCCCAATCGTCCGCCGCGAGCACGGGCTGCACCTGCTGCTGTTCGATCTGACCGAGGTCATCGGATGAGACCGGACCTTCGCTGTAGCCCGAGATGTAGAACTGGCGCGACTCGGTGGCCACGGCCAGCAGGTACTGCGTGGGGCCGAGCCCGTTCAGCTCCGCCGTGCGCGTCGCCCACTCCTCGGGGCCCGACGGGTCGGTGAACTCGTCGACGAACACGACCCAGAGGTCGACGCCGGTGTCCTCGCGCAGCTGCTCGAGGCGGGACTGCGCCTCGGTCTCCTCGGCGGGAGTGAGGGCGCCCGCGTCGTCGAGCACGTACCCGGAGCCCAGCTCCACGGGAGCGGTGGCCGACGCAGGCAGGCCCACCGCCGACAGCAGCACCGTGAGACCGGCCGCGAGCGTCAACGACCAACGCGCGCGCATGGCGCCACCCCCTCCGTGCGGGGCGCTCGGGCACCCACCCTTCCGAGTCTATGCACCCCGGTGCATGCCGCGGTAGGCGGCCGACCCGACCTCGGGCCGCCCCGCCGCGCCTCGTCGTGCCGCCGCCCTCCCGCGCCTAGGCTGGTGCGCCGCGGGAGGTTCGATGGACGACAGGTATGGTGCCGATGTGCTCGCGCCGGGATGGCGCGAAGCCGCGCACAAACGCGTGCCCACGCTCGAGGCGACGAAGGATCTCGTCGTCGAGGTCGCGGCCGACGGATTCTGCGGCGCGGTCACCCGAACCGACGGGCGCTTCGTCGAACTCGAGGACCGGCGCGGAGCGAAGCGGGTCTTCGAGCTCGGTCCCGGGTTCTTGATCGACGGCGCGGCCGTCGTGCTGGCCGTCCCACGGCGGGCCGCGGCATCCACCCCCGCCCGCACCGCGTCGGGCTCGTTCGCCGTCGCCGACGCGCGTGCGCGCACGGCGCGCGCCAGCCGCATCCTCGTCGAAGGGCGCCACGACGCGGAGCTCGTGGAGAAGGTGTGGGGCGATGACCTTCGCGTCGAGGGTGTGGTCGTGGAGTACCTGCAGGGCATCGATCTTCTCGACGATGTGCTGCGGGACGAGCCGCCGTCCGCCGAGCGGCGGTACGGCGTGCTCGTGGACCATCTCGTGCCGGGATCGAAGGAGACGCGCATGGCCGAGGCGGTGCGGCGCGGCCCGCACGGCCCGCACATCCGCATCGTGGGGCATCCCTTCGTCGACGTGTGGCAGTGCGTCACGCCGCGGGCTCTGGGCATCGAGCGGTGGCCCGAGGTGCCGCGCGGCATCGAGTGGAAGACCGGCGTGTGCCGGGCCCTCGGGTGGCCGCACGCGACGCCCGCCGACTCCGCCCGCGCGTGGCAGCGCGTGCTCGGGGCGGTGTCGTCGTACCGCGACATCGAGCCGGCCCTGCTGGGCCGCGTCGAGGAGCTGATCGACTACGTCACCGCCTGAGCGCGGGCCGCGCGCAGGCTCGCTGGTGCAGGAGTCGCCTGCACACGGCCGCCGGTGCAGGTTCCAAGACGCTGAGCCTGTCTGCGGTACGCAATAGCCTGGGAACGTGTCCACCGATGACCCCACGGCGCCTCCCGGTGCGGGGGATGGTTCCCCTTTGGCCGCGGGAGGATCTCCCCGCTTCCGCGAAGAGCCCGTGTCGTTCGTTCGGCGGAGCGGGCGGATGTCGGATGCCCAGGAGCGCGCGTTCGACGAGCTCGCCGACCGCTTCGTCATCGAGGTGCCCCGTGCCGCGGCGGCGACGTCGGTGCACGCGGATGCCCGGTTCGACCCGGCGTCCGTCTACGGCCGAACCGCACCCCTGATCGTCGAGATCGGATCAGGGCAGGGCCACGCGATCATCTCCGCCGCCCGGTCTCGCCCGGGAGACGACTTCCTCGCCGTCGAGGTGTTCCGGGCGGGCCTCGCACGCACGATGCTCGACGCCGACCGCGAGGGGTTGCGCAACCTGCGCCTCGTCGAGGCCAACGCCCCCGAGGTGCTCGAGACGCTGCTGCCCGAAGGATCCGCCGATGAGGTCTGGGTGTTCTTCCCGGATCCGTGGCACAAGAACAAGCACACGAAGCGCCGGCTGGTGAAGCCGCCGTTCGCCGAAACGGCGGCGCGGGCCCTGCGCGACGGCGGGGTGCTGCGCTTCGCGACGGACTGGGAGGACTACGCGCTCCAGATGCGCGAGGTCATGGACGCGGCGCCGGCATTCGAACGGGACTTCGCGGGGGAGTGGGCGCCGCGCTTCGGCGGCCGCGCGCTCACTGCGTTCGAGCGCAAGGGTGCTGCCAGGGGCCGCGACATCCGCGACCTGGCGTACCGGAGGAGGCCGCGCGCGTGACCGCACCGGATCGCGACGTCGTCCCGAGCGGAGGAGGCCCCGTCGACCGATCGGCGGAGCGCGATCGCTGGCGTGTGCTCCGTCCGCTCTCGCACCGCGACTTCAGGGCGCTCTTCAGCGCCGTCGTGCTCTCGATCTTCGCCGCCGGGATGTGGGCGGTCGTCATGGTCTACGCCGTGATCGGCGCCGGCGGCGGCCCCCTCGACCTCTCGCTCGTCGCGGCGGCCAACGCCACGGGGTTGCTCGTCTGCGCCATCCCGGGAGGGATCGTCGCCGACCGGGTCTCGCGGCGCCTCATCGTCCGCGTCGTCGAGCTCGTCAACCTCCTCGCGATCACCTCGGTCGTCGTGGTGGGCTGGGCCGGCGAGGTCGGCATCCCGCAGCTGACCGTCGTCGCGTTCGTGCTGGGCGCGGGCGCGGGGTTCTTCTTCCCGGCGTACACCGCGATCCTGCCCCGCATCCTGCCGCCGGGCCAGCTGCTCGCGGCGAACGGGCTCGAGGGCGCCATCCGCCCCGCCCTCCAGCAGGCGGCAGGACCCGCTGCGGCCGGCATGCTGCTGGCGGCGCTCCTCCCGGCGCACGCGGCATCGGTGATCGCACTCGCCCATGGCGCCGCGTTCGTGATCCTGCTCTTCCTGCGGCCCGAACCGGCGCTCGCCGAGGGCGCGGGCGACCAGTCCGCGAAGAGCGTCTTCCACGACCTCCGCGAGGCCATCGTGTTCACGGCGCGCACGCCGTGGCTGTTGTGGACGCTGCTGTACGCGACGATGTGGGTGCTCGTCGCGGTCGGGCCCGAGGAGGTGCTGCTGCCGTTCCTCACGCGCGAGCGGATCGGAGAGGACCCGCGGTGGTTCGGGTTTCTGCTCGCCGTCTACGGCGCGGGCGGCGTCGTCGGCTCGATCGTCGTGTCATCGAGAAAGCTCCCGCGTCGGTACCTGACGACGATGAACCTCGTCTGGGGCGTCAGCACGCTGCCGTTCATCGTGATCGGCCTGACCGATCAGTACTGGATGCTGCTGCTGTCGTGCTTCGTCATCGGATTCGGGTTCAGCTACGGCAACGTGATCTGGGGCACGCTCCTCCAGCGACGCGTGCCCAGGCACATGCTCGGGCGCGTGTCGAGTCTCGACTTCTTCGTGTCGCTCGCGCTCATGCCGCTTTCGATGGCGCTCGCGGGACCCCTTTCGGAGGTGCTCTCGCTGCAGGCGATCTTCATCGGTGCGGGCATCCTGCCGCTCGTCTTCGGCATCATCGCCATCTTCGCCGCGCGGATGCCGCAGGATGAGATCGCTCATCCGCTGACAGACTGACATCGTGCCCGCAGATCTCGATGCCGCTCCGCGCCCCGCGTGGTCGATGGGCCTGATTCCCGCGTTCCTCGTGTGCGCGGCCGCCGTCGCCTTCTTCGGCGTGCAGGTGGCATGGGCCGGCTACGTCCTCCTCGCGGCGGGGATGCTGATCGCCGTGCTCCTCGGATCGGGCCCGCTCGCGCACCGCTTCGCGAGCCCGGGCCCCAACCTGGTGCGAGATCTCGGGCTCATCGCGGTCGGCATGCTGATCGTGAGCTCCATTCCCCTGAAGGCCGAGCTCGACAACGGGGCGATGCTGCGGTTCACGCTCGCCCTGGGCGGCGCGGTGGCTGTGCCGTACGTGCTGTCGCGGTTCGCCTTCCGCGACTATGCGACGCGCTTCCCGTGGCGCGGCGGCGGTCGGTGGACGCGGTTCCAATGGACCTGGCTCATCGCCGTGCTCGTGCTGGGCTGGCTGATCCTGCCGTTCTACTTCATCACGTCCGGCGTCTATATGAACTGGCCGGTCGTGGACTCGCCCGAGCTCATCGCTCGCCTCTTCGTGGGCGTCGGGGCGGTCGGCATCTGGGACGAGCTGTTCTTCATCTGCACGGTGCTCGCCCTGCTGCGCCGGCACTTCCCGATGTGGCAGTCCAACGTGCTCCAGGCGATCGTCTTCGTGTCGTTCCTGTGGGAGCTCGGGTACCAGGCCTGGGGTCCCCTGCTGACGGTCCCCTTCGCGCTCCTGCAGGGGTACATCTTCGTGCGGACGCGATCGCTTGGCTACGTCGTGACCGTGCACCTGCTCTTCGACGCCGTCGTCTTCCTCGTGCTCGTGCACGCGCACAATCCCGGGATGCTCGACCGGCTCTTCCTGCTCTGAGCGGGGCGCCGTTCCTTCAGCCTCAACCTGAGGTGGAAGCGATTGGGCGGCGAGGTCTTGACGCGTGCACACGGCTGAGTATTGTCATGGTCACGAAGGAAAACGGACACGGAAGAACCTGAGAGGGATCGGACACGAGACACCGAATTCGTACCGATGAACGCCCCCGGCTCACGCCGAGGGCGTTCTTCGTTGCGGCCGACCGGCGAGCGGGCCCGACGGGAGGGGCGTCCCGTCAGTGATAACCTCGATCGGTGCGCCTCCGTAGCTCAGGGGATAGAGCGTTGGTTTCCGGTACCAAAGGTCGCTGGTTCGATTCCAGTCG
>NZ_DATMIO010000139.1:0-4313 GCF_035554235.1 Microbacterium sp.
CGCTCGCTCCAGCGTCGCATCGCGTGCCGGGTTCTGGCGGCGCACCGACGGCGCGAGCTTGCGATCGAGGAACGCCAACACCTCGTCGACCCCGAACTCCCGGCGGTCGACCGTGAGGACCGAGTGTCCCTTGCCCTCGAACTCCACGGCGAGGAAGCGGTCGCCCAGCGTTCGGCGGAGCGTGTCGAACCGCGTGCCGGTGGCGATGTCGGTGCGGTACCGCAGCCCGAGCACTTCGCAGCCGCTCGATCTCACGGCATCCAGATCGCGGGCATCGAGGCCCAGATCCGAACCCCGCAGCGCGGCGCCCCGCGGGAGGCCGATCGCGGCGGGCAGCGACGGCTCGGCGAGCACGGGCGCGATGACCGGGGCATCCGCCATCATCGCGAGCGCGAACCCGCCGGTGAAGCACATGCCGACGACGCCGACCCCGTCGCCGCCCGTCTCGTTGTGCAGCCGGCGCGCGAGTCCGCGCAACCAGCCCGCGATCGGGCTCGTCCTGCCGCGGGCGAAGATCGAGAACTCCCGCCGCACGCAGAACTGCCATGCGTCGGCGGCGAGGTTGGCCGCTGTAAACCCGGCACCGGGAGTGCCGAACAACCGCGGCAGCAGCACGGTAAAGCCGCGGGCGACGATCTCATCGGCGAAGGCCACGAAGGCCGGGTGGATGCCGGGGACCTCGTGGATGACGATGACACCCGGACCGGCACCCTTCCGATACACCTCGCGGGTCTCGCCGTCGTGGGTGACATCGGTGCGGGTCCAGCTCGCGAGCTCCTTCATCCGCACATCGTCGCAGAGTGACGCGCGCCGGCGCGCCCCCGCCGTACGATGGACATCCGCCGATTCCTGAAGGGATGCCGCCATGGGCCTGTTCGCCTCGCGCCCGGAAGAGCCCACCGAGTGGGCGGGGCTGCCGTCCGAACCCCTCGAGCCGCGCTCCCCCGCTGATCGGCTCCCCACCGACGAATCCGTCGACGCGCTCGGGCTCGTCACAGGTGCCGGCGTCGCGTCGATCGTTCTCGACATCCCGCCGGTCGAACCGCCGGCAGAGCCGAGCGAACCACAGCCAGAGCCGAGCGAGCCCGACGAGGCCGGAGCCTAGCGCACAAGGCTCAGCGGGTCGGCCGGCCGGCTTCGTCAGTCGTGCCGGGGAAACCCGAGGTTCAGTCCGCCGTGCGAGGGGTCGAGCCAGCGCGAGGTGATGGCCTTCTCCTGCGTGAAGAAATCGAACCCGTGCGGCCCGTAGGCCTTCGCGTCGCCGAACAGCGAGTCCTTCCAGCCGCCGAACGAGTGGTACGCGACGGGCACCGGGATCGGCACGTTGATGCCGATCATGCCGACCTGCACCTCGCGCTGGAAGCGCCGTGCGGCGCCGCCGTCGTTCGTGAAGATCGCGGTGCCGTTCCCGTAGGGACCGGCGTTGATGATGCCGACGCCATCTTCGTAGCCGTCGACGCGCACGATGGAGAGCACCGGGCCGAAGATCTCGTCGCGATAGACGTCGGACGACGTCTCGACCTTGTCGATGAGTGTGGGGCCGAGCCAGAATCCGTCGGCGTCGCCGTCGACCTCGACGCCCCGTCCGTCGACCACGACGTCTGCGCCATCGGCCGTCGCGACGTCGATGTAGCCCGCGACCTTGTCGCGGTGGGCCTCGGTGATGAGCGGTCCCATATCGCAGCCGCGGGTGCCGTCGCCCGTGCGCAGGGTGCCGATGCGCCGCGCGATCCTCTCCACGAGCTGATCGGCGACCGAGTCCACGGCGAGCACGACCGAGATCGCCATGCACCGCTCCCCCGCCGAGCCGAAGCCGGCGTTCACGGCAGCGTCGGCAGCGAGGTCGAGGTCGGCGTCGGGCAGAACGAGCATGTGGTTCTTCGCGCCGCCGAGGGCCTGCACGCGCTTGCCGTTCGCGCTCGCCGTCTCGAAGATGTACTTCGCGATCGGCGTCGACCCGACGAATGAGATCGAGCGGATGTCGGGATGCACGAGCAACGCGTCGACGGCCTCCTTGTCGCCGTGCACGACGTTGAGCACGCCGTCCGGGAGCCCGGCCTCGGCCATCAGCTCTGCGAGCCAGTTCGCCGCCGACGGGTCCTTCTCGCTCGGCTTCAACACGACCGCGTTGCCGGCAGCGATCGCCAACGGGAAGAACCACAGCGGAACCATCGCCGGGAAGTTGAAGGGGCTGATGATGCCGACCACCCCGAGCGGCTGGCGCAGGGAGTACACGTCGATCCCGGTGGAGACGTTCTCCGAGTAGTCGCCCTTGGTGAAACTCGGCATCCCGCACGCGAACTCGACGACCTCGATGCCGCGGGCGATCTCACCGAGCGCGTCGGAGGTGACCTTGCCGTGCTCCGACGTGAGGATGGCCGCGAGCTCTTCCTTGCGGGCGTTCAAGAGCTCACGGAACGAGAACATCACCGCCTGGCGCTTGGCGATCGAGGCATCCCGCCAGCCCGCGAATGCCGCCGAGGCGATCGCGACCGCTTCTGCCACGTCATCCTTCGACGCCAGCCGCACCTCCTTCTGCACGATGCCCTTGGCGGGGTTGTACACCGGACCCGTACGCGACGAGGACCCCGCCCACGCGGCGCCCCCGACCCAGTGGTCGAGCACCGCCCGCCCGGCCCGATGCCGGTCACGCTCGATCGTCGTCGTATCGGTCATGATGAATCCTTCCGTCCGTCGCGAGGCCTTCAGCGCTGGGAGACGAGGCCATTCTTCACCTCAGGCCAGACGTCGTCATGCCTTCGCCGTGAGGTGGTCGGAGAGGGCGGGGATCACCGTCTCGCCGTAGACGCGGAGCGTCTCCTCCTTGTTGTCGTGCTGCAGGTAGCCCGCGAACTGGTCGACGCCGAGCGAGCGGAGCTCCTCGAGCTTCTCGATGTGCTCGGCCGAGGAACCGAGGATGCAGAAGCGATCGACGATCTCGTCGGGCACGAAGTCGGTATGCGTATTGCCGGCGCGGCCGTGCTCGTTGTAGTCGTAGCCGTGGCGGCCCTCGATGTAGTCGGTCAGTGCCTTCGGCACCGTCCCGGACGAGCCGTACTTGGAGACGATATCGGCGACGTGGTTGCCGACCATCCCGCCGAACCACCGGCACTGCTCGCGCATGTGCGGCCGGTCGTCGCCGATGTAGAACGGCGCGGCGATGCACATCTTGATGCCCATCGGGTCGCGGCCGGCCGCCTCCGCGGCATCCCGAACGTGCTGGATCATCCACTTCGCGATATCGACGTCGGCGAGCTGCAGGATGAAGCCGTCACCGACCTCACCCGTGAGCTTGAGCGCGAGCGGGCCGTAGGCGGCGACCCAGACCTCCAGCTCGCTGCCCACCGACCAGGGGAAGCGCAGCGTCGCACCGTTGTACTCGACCTCGCGCGAGTTGCCGAGCTCGCGGATGACGTGGATCGCCTCGCGCAGCTCCTTGAGGGTCGTCGGCTTGCCGTTCGTGACGCGCACGGCGGAGTCGCCGCGGCCGATCCCGCAGACGGTGCGGTTGCCGTACATCTCGTTGAGCGTGGCGAAAACGGATGCCGTGACCGTCCAGTCCCTCGTCGCGGGGTTCGTGACGAACGGTCCGACCGAGATGCGCCGGGTCTCGGCGAGGATCTGGCTGTGGATGACGTAGGGCTCCTGCCACAGCACGTGCGAGTCGAACGTCCACACGTGCGAGAAGCCGTGCTGCTCGGCCAGCTTGGCGAGCTGCACCGTTCGCGACGCGGGTGGGTTGGTCTGCAGGACTGCTCCGAATTGCATGTCACGACTCTTTCATGAGGACTCGGTCGACCACGGTCACACCAGGTACTGCGAGAGGCCGCGCTTGAGGAAGCGACCGTGACCGGCCGAACCGAGGTACTGGTCGCCGTCCACGATCACTCGCCCGCGCGAGAGCACCGTGTCGACGTGCCCGTCGATCTCGAACCCCTCCCACGCGGAGTAGTCCATGTTCATGTGATGGGTCCGCCCCGTAGGCGAGCCGTCCGGCCGCTGGTCGTACCCGATCGACGTGTGGCCGTTCGGGTCGTAGACGACGATGTCGGCGTCGGCGCCGGGGGCGATCACGCCCTTCTTGCCGTAGAGGCCGAACATGCGCGCCGGAGTGGTGCTGGTCAGCTCGACCCAGCGTTCGAGGGTCAGCTCGCCCGTCACGACCCCTTGGTACATGAGGTCCATGCGGTGCTCGACCGAGCCGATGCCGTTGGGGATCTTGCGGAAGTCGCCGAGCCCGAGCTCCTTCTGATCCTTCATGCAGAACGGGCAGTGATCGGTGGAGACCATCTGCAGGTCGTTCGTGCGCAGCG